>NZ_VPEE01000083.1:0-3709 GCF_013417345.1 Acinetobacter sp. YH16032
TTTTGATATAAAAAATTTAACATAAAATCTCTTATACGAAATTTGCATGTTAGAACCTATTCAAAGTCCGTATTTAATAGCTTCTCTTAGCGGATTTACTCATTTTCAAGCACTTGTAAGTAAAGCTCATCCGCTTTTTGAGCAATGGCTTTGCCATTCTCACGCATTTCTAATTCTTTAGCTACATAGGCTTGAATCGGTATGTTGTAATAGCCACCACCATAGTAGTCTTTAATGAGTTTCAAAGGCACTTCCACACCATATTCATCAAAAAGATTACGTCTGTAATTATATTCATGGATCGTATCCGCATAGGTCGGCAATCGGGGTAGATAGGTCAAGTGTGGTGTAGCAATTTCCATCTGCATCCATGTTTTCTGCTTCTTAGACCTGTACTTTAAAAAACGCTGTGCAAAATGGATAATCTGCCCTGCTTGGGAACGGCTTGCTTTGAAAACAGACCATGTTTCAACCATCAGGAATAGATTTTTAATGTCGGCTCGGTTCTTCTCTGCTAGAGAACTATTTTTTTGACTAGCCAATTTATTAATAGAATCAGTAAATTTAGTTTTAATTTTTTCAATACTTTGCTTTGTATATCGCCAAGTCCACGTATAAGCCCTTACTCTGTCTTTGTAGTCTTTTTCATCACCCAAGATGAGCTGTTTATAAGTCTTATGCGTATCTCTAAAAAGCTCCATAGTCACCAGGGCAGTAGGTTTGACAGCAATTGGATTTTTTAAGACAAATTGTTTTGGCTCATTATCTTTGAAGTAGTCTGCAATCAAGGTCTTTTCTGCTGAGATCGAATCAAGATCCCACTTAAAGCCTTTGTACTTCTCTTTAAGAGTCTGAATCTTCAAACGCTCCGACTCTTTGGCAAGTTTATTAATCTCAATACCGTTGAAAGTATTGAAATCTCTACTTGTAGGCGTAGTGAATAAGCAATACAGAAACCATTTATTTTCATTAAAGACATCTCTTTGCACGATCATCGTGCAAATAGGATGACCCTTTTCTAGGCGGTAAGAACGCTGTCTTGGTGAAATACCCAACTCATAACGCTCTGTCATCTTATCCAAAACGGATTCAATGGATTTCTTAGAACTGTCGTACTCAAAGCTGAAATAAAAATATGCGCCATTGGCAACATGGTCAGCGAGCCGTTGCATTGTAAATTTTGTGTGTGGACTAAAAATTATCATCCAAAATATTTCCAATCATTGTTATCAAGGGTTAATTCACAAAATACGCTGTTTTTTGATCAAAAACTAGCATTGTAATCGAGTAAAAGGATTTTTGGTTTTTAGCTGTTTTTTGCTTTTTCCATAGCGAAGCTATGGTGAACTTGCGAAGCAAGTTTTAAGGACTTCTAGACGGTGTTTGTAAGAGGGTAATAAGTAGTTCCATGCGAACGCACCTAGACAGCATATTTTTTGTGCATTATGATTTTCTCATCAGTTGTGAAGTGTGTCTGACCAACGCACCTAAAAGACCTAACCGTTTTTTAGTGTGCCGTTAGGCACACTAAAAATTTTGATTTTCAACAGCTCACAGTGGAAAGGTTGACAGCCTGAAAACTGCTTGACGAAGCGGACTGCTGCGGAAACGTAGCTCGGTACGCTTTGATGAGGGCTGATGAGGGGTGGCTTTTGCCTACCCTCAAATTCTACTCAATCCACTTCATTGTTGGTTCTTGAAGTTGGGCGACAAGGAAACGGAATCACCGAAAGGTGGCGAATGGGTTAAACCCCATTCTAGGCTGAAAGGGCTGAAATCCTGCTTTTGAAGAAATAGTGAGTGAAATCCATAGATGGAGAGTAGCGTTAATAACTACCGTTCTTCGCTGAATCTTTATGGTTTGGCGAGGTGCGTGGCACACACGATGGCTTCTGCGGTATTCGAGAGGGTACAGGCGATCAAGGTGAAAGCTGGCGAGAGTGGCACTTTTGGGTCAGGTGGTGAATTTGTCGTGATGACATTCCATTTTGGCTCGAAAGGTCGATGTATAGCTTAAACGTGTTAAAGGTGGGGAGAAATCCTCATCGACTGTGCTAAGTAAGTGTTCTACCCATGATGATATTTTTTAAGCTGCGGAATCGGTATTTTGGAACTGCGTACCGAAAAGCAAGGAAAAGGTTTAGAAAATTAGTGGATGGGCGTACTGCTTGTTAAGACTTCAAAAGATAACTTGGGACGCACTTTTATGTCATTAGGTTTTGTCACCTAAGTATTTGAATAACTTATTTTAAGTTATCGGCATAGATGTGTTGGAGCGATCTTTAGTAGCGCATATAAGGCAGATTTTTGCCGAAGTTGTACTGTAATAATTCTGAATAAGTTGTTGTTTTTATTTGTAAAATAGATAGTGATCTATAATTACAGGTAAAATTGATAATCCATAAGAATTTTCTTTTGAGTTGTTTTATCAAAAGTTGGTTAAAAAACCATAGCTACCGTTGTCAGAAATGGCTTGTTAAGGGAATCGTGGTTTTGCGAAAGAGTGATGTTGAGGCTATAGGGGACTGTAGTTGAGTGTGTTACTTCCTGCATGGTCATAGTGCTTGAAGGCTGTGGATTTAAAGCCACAGGAGAGTCAAAAAGGTTAAAGGGGGATTGGTCTCCCCTGCTGTTCGAGTTGGTCGCTCGGACTAAACTAAACTTCTGAAGACATAGTTTTTCGAGGTTGTTATCCACCATAGGATAAATATTTTCTGATTTTATGAATAAAATTAGCGTTTTAAAGTTTGGTGTTGGTTGGTTGGCAATCGGCACTTCGACAAAATTTTACGGTGCATACGTTATAAGCATTTTTTAGACCCCCTCGGATATTCTTGCCAACAGAATATCGAAACGAGGTGGGTTGTCTAAATGCTCACCATTTGCGTTTTAAGGCACTTTAAACTAAAACCTATAGGTAGAATAGGAATGACCAATAAAACGCCAAATACAGCAAACCATGCGCTATAAATCCACATCTCTTGGTGTATCTTGCTCTCGATCTGTCATAAAATCTTCTAACCCTGTTGGGTCATCATGGTTTTTAAAGAACTCCTCCCAAGTTACTTCATAAAAGACACCATCTTCATTGGCTCTAAACCATCGTGGTTTGTTGAAGTTCTTCATCGAGAGAGAAACCAAATCTTCATCTTTTTTATCTTTGCTCATCTCAGATCCTCTTTAGCGAGTGTCTACGAGCGACACAACGAAAATTTGCGCCTAGACTCCCTGAAAAACTGCTTTTTAAAATATTTGCTTCAACAAATTGAAAGTAGATCACATGCTGATCTTTGCACCTAGACCGAGCGAAGCGAGCATAAAAAACTTATGAGCGAAGCGAATTCCGAGTTGCTTTTGCCTTTTCTTAAAGTAACAAGAATATTAACTAAAAATTGCCCCACGAATCGAGCGAAAGCGAGATTCAATAGAGTTTGAGCGTAGCGAAAACCAAGGGCAATTTTTCATTTATTTTTTCATTTACTAATTTTAAAAGCTTTATTAAAAGCTTTTAATAGCTTTTAAAAAGCTTTTAAAAAGCTTTACGGCCAGTCTCAATGTATTGCTATATCAGTGTTTCAGACACTAAAGTGGGGGCGAAATGTTAGGTTTTTGACTTTAAGTGGGGGCGAAATGTTAGGTTTTTGACTTTAAGTGGGGGCGAAATGTTAGGTTAGTGGGGGCGAAATGTTAGGTGAGTGGGGGCGAAATG
>NZ_VPEE01000084.1:0-3653 GCF_013417345.1 Acinetobacter sp. YH16032
CTGGATAAAGTCCTCAACCAGTTCTAAGCGTTGCTCGGCATTCATCTCTCTAGGTAGGGCAATTTCATATTCTCGATAGGTACTGCCATTTTTGCGCTCGTAAAGGTCGGCTGCCTGCCAAAAGGTAATCGGATTATGTTCAGCCCATTTCGGCATATTTCCATAGGCACTATGTTCAAGGTCGGTTTCTGCCTGTTCCTGTTTCAGCTTCTTTTCTTCATCCCGATCAATATATTCGGCATGCGGTGCTGCTTTGCCTGCCTTACCGACTTTGACACTTAAACGAGCAATCGCCATTAGGTCTTATCCTGTTCCTTTTTTCGGTTACGTTCTTTTTTAAACGCTCTTTGATCAAGTATCGAAGCCCACATCATAATGATGATAAGTAGCGGTGCTGCGATCACGCCAAAACTAATATCTTTGATTTTTCCCAAGACCTGTTTTAGTTGCATGCTGTTGCTCCTAGCTTTGGTACTTCTTTTTTTAATTCAATTGAAAATTGAATTAAAAAAAGAAGTTTCAGGGTTTTAGGGATGAAATCCCTAACGTGCTTAGGTTTCTCAATGAAATTGAGAAACGTCTAAGCGCGCCATCAAAATTTTGATGGAAGTGCAGGCGACAATATCTAGAACGAACTTTAACAAAATTGCGTACCTTGGACGTAATTATTTTGTTATCGTTCTTTGAGAATTGAGCATGTACTTTTGCGGTATCTGAATTAAGGAATTGAATATGAATAATGAATGGCTGTCTGAAAAAATTACCTACATTTCTGCATTAAAGAATCCAAGTGATGCTCAAAAACTTCTATTGGAATTGGCTCAAATTCAGTACCGAACACCTGAACAAGAAAAGAAATTAAATGCCCTTATCAAAGCTGAAAAAGCTATAGATCGAGCAAATAAACAGAAAGTCGTTGTTAGAAAATTACTCAATGCGGAAAAGGAAGCTGAACGTAAAGCTCGTACACGTCACCTCATCCAATTAGGCGCACTTTTTGAAATTGCTAACCTAGATCAGCGTGACCCCGCCGAATTACTTGGAGTTCTGCTTAAAACTGCTGAAATTGATCCAAATGATATGAAATGGCAAATTTGGAAAGAATTAGGACAAGAGATATTAAATCAACGTAAAATTAATTAACTACAAGAAACTTTTGCACCTTGAAACCTCATGCTTTATCTAACTTATAAGTTGCGATCTTAAAAATGAAAGAGATACGCGCTCATGTTGTTTTTAGTTTTAACTGGATAAAGCATAAAGCCATGCGTGGTTCAAATCCACTGTAAGCCTTGAAATAAATAGAAAAATCAAAAGGGCAGATAGGCTTCCCCTTTTCTGCCCAAATAAAAAAACGCCCCTCAGGGCGTTTAATGTACTTTAAAACACATAAGGTCGAACAAAGATCAGGAAGAAAATTCCGAGCATTAAGAACCACTTTAAGAAGTAGTACAGTTGACGGTTGGTTTTCTTCAAGGCTTTAGCTTTGATCCGCACTTGATAGACATAACCAAAGACTTTATTCAGTCCACCCGTTTGATCCCCTGCTTCATTTGGAGAGCTGGCAGCGGTCATAACTTTTTTACCAAACCAGTGATTGAAACGTTCCATAAAGCGTGTCTTTAATGGACGCTCGACATCGGCAAAGAAAATAATGCGGTTTTGATCAGTGGTGTTTTCGGCATAGTGAATATAAGTTTCATCAAAGACCACGCTTTCACCATCGCGCCATGAATAGCGCTCACCATCCACATCAATAAAGCAGCGATCATCATTCGGTGTGATCAACCCCAAGTGATAACGCAATGAACCCGCATAAGGGTCACGGTGACGAACCAAACGGCTGTCAGGTGCCAGCTCGGTAAACATCGCGGCTTTAATGGTCGGCAAGGTTTTCAGCAACGCCGTCGTTTTTGGACAAAGTTCAGCGGCTGATGGATGTGCAGAGTCATACCATTTCAGATAAAAACGCTTCCAGCCTGTTTTGAAAAAGGAGTTAAACCCCAAGTCATCATAACTGCTCGATGCTTTAATTCCGCCTTTTTCATATAAAGCTTTTGCTTCATCACGAATCATTTCCCAGTTTTCATCCAACACTTTTAAGTCTTGAAAATGCTGTGTATCGATATATGGCTGATTCGGTACCTTTGAAAACATGTACATGAGGTAGTTAATTGGCGCAAGAATCGTTGAGTGATCGAAAAATTGACGATAAAACGAGTGACGAACCTTCCCACGTTGCTGAATATAAAGTGCAGAAAGAATAAAAATCGCCAGAATGATCCACTTAATCATATGAAAACCTGGAAACCAAAGAAAACGAAATAAAAGAAAAAGACCAGTATTCGGTCTAGACTGCGAATTGTAGCATAGGCTGCAAAGTACGTCCTATTTCCAGCTTTTCATCACAAGTTTTCATTAATTATTGCAATTGGCACATGGTTTTATTGGAATAAGAAAAGCAAAGAAGTATTTAAAGAACTTAAACAAGCTATTGAAAACATAATTAATTAGTCAAATAGCCTAAGCAATAAAATTAGAATAGATCAAACATCCGCTTATTATTCTTAAACGCTTAATAAGCTCTCAACTTCTCAACTCGCCCCCAAAGCGTCGCACTTCGTGCTTTGGCTTTGGAAACGGTTGAGAGAGTTTCGGCAATACTCTCCCTAAAGGCGGTCATTTAAAAAAATGACGCATCCTTTAAGTATTGCCGATTTACCGTATATTCTTTTGGCTTCGGAGCCACGTATATCGGTCGTATCCGCACATAGCTTTGCAAACTATGCAGACAAGGACTAAAGGTCTTGCACCTCTCCCCACACGCTCCCTGTCGAAGTATGGCGGTATCTCTGCGAGGGTTTCCCCAACATACAACTTAACCAACCTATACAACTACTCTTAACGCTCCGCTTTTGTGAGATTCCCCTGTAGCGGTTTAGCCTTTCGACTATCGCTACGTTGCACCAGTGACACTTATTCCCTCCACATGCAACGCATGCCAATCCGTAAAACGGACACGCAGAAGCAGGCAAAGCTCGATCTATGATGCTTATTTGATGATTAAAAACACGTATTAACGAAGACTTATCATTTTGAGTCTTGATCTAAACACTGTTTATTGTGAAAATAGAGTTCAGGTACAAGCCTTGTGGTGAAATCTGCACGAGTTGGTAGCTCTGCTGATCTTCGTTACTTGATGTTAGCGCATCAAATAACTGCGTACCGCTGAATATAAAGCGAAAGCCCATTGAGTTTCAATACTGAATGGGCTTTTTCTTTTTCAGATGTTTGTTATTTAGGGTCTATCACGCAAAAATCTTTAGCATTTCCATATCCGCACTGTTCTTTCATCACTCGGACACACGTTTTAGATTCTCCATCGACTTTACAGCTTCCAAGATCAAACTGAATGCCTTGCTGTCTTAGGCTCTCGATCTGCGGGATATTTTCTAAAGGTTTGATATAAACACTAAACAGCCAAATGATGCCAAGCATAAGAATGGCGAAAATGCCTAAAACGATAGTGATGATTTTCCATGAAAATTGATCACTGGTTGATTCAATCGAGTTTTTTAAATGTCCAAGTGCTTTGGCGGTCTTAATAAGCTCCGCTGTACCCTCCTGTAAGCCCGTATTTAGCGATTTTGATA
>NZ_VPEE01000085.1:0-3586 GCF_013417345.1 Acinetobacter sp. YH16032
ATAAGACATTGTTTAAAAAGGGATTTTAAGAGGCGTTTCGTATAAGGTGTATTATGTTAATTTTAGAAATAATTAATTATTTCACATATTGCCAAAGATCAGGACCAACATAGCTCTCATCTATACGATAACCTTCTGCAATTGCTTCTTTTTCATCATACTCTCTAGATCTTTGAGTTCTTCGTTCTTCCTTTTCAAACGCTTGTTTTAACTCCAATGGAGTCATTGTATAAGCATTAATATTGTTTTCTGAATCACTTAAGGCATCTCGTTGATCATAACGAATGGTGTTAAAAGTATAACGAACCATATATTGCTCTTTCTCATCTTCAGTTTTTTTAGTTTGACTGATGTATATATTCAATAAAAGACCATTAGCGTATAAGCGATAACCCAAAGACCCACTACCACTCGCATTCATGATGTTTTGCCATTCCTCATAACTAAAAATATAGCTTGGATCAATCGAATAGCCCCACTTCATGACATATCGCATATTATCTTCTTTCGCTATACGTGGGTTATAGGGAGCAATATAAAGTTTCCATCCCGCTTGATTTACTCGTTTCATTAAATTCGCATACGCTTGATAGGCTTGCTCAGGACGTACAAACTCCTCTTTATTTAAGCCTGCATTAACAGTCATAACCTCAATACCATCTTCCTTATGAAACGATGTTCCTAATACATAAAAAACATGGTCAATAGCTAAGCTACTCGCGCCATTTTCAATCTTAATTTGACCAAGGTTCGGTGGTGAAAAATCTAATTCTCGAAAACTAGCGACAGGATGGTTATCCACGGCACTCTGATTGTATTGAGCAAAGTCTTTAAAGCCCTGTAGACCAAAATGGAGTAAATAAGGTTGCTGATTCATTGCACTATTCTCTGTATTTTTTGCATTAGGTTGGCAACCTAAAAGAAGGAAACCGAAGATGAAGACTAAGATAGAATTAAAATAATGCTTAAATCTTTCCATCATTACTGTCCTTGCCAACTACAAAGTCCGCTTTACTATTGCCCCATCCTGCAATAATTGCGAGTTCCTTCTCTAAAAATGATCGCCCTGTGTCACTTAACATTAAGGTATGATATTTTTCTGCTGCCTTCTGAATCCACTCCATACGGCTATCATAATCTTGAACTTTGGTATGCGCTAAAGGTTCGCTATAGACAGATTCAGGTAATTTGTCGAGTACATCTTTATGACGTCCTTCATATTTCCCATGTCTAGGCTTAACAGCATCAACACTATAATCACTAGAAAGGACTAAAGTACTATCGGGAAGTTTGGTATAGCTTTGTAAAGTTGCCTGTGCTTGTACCATCCAGTCCTTCCAAACCAATTCTTGTAAAATATTACGTTGTTCCTGTACTGCAATTGCCAGTAAATGTTTCATAAGATCGTCTTGTGCATCTTTAAAATTATCTCTCCTTGGTTTTCCTTTTCTTTTAAAAATGCCTTCTATCTTGGGAAGCATCCCAAAAGCCTGAGTAATTTCAGTTGTACTCTGCAAATGCTTAATGATGGGTAAACAACTCGACCAAGGAATATTTAACACTTCTTCCTTAATATGGGTGAACTTAGATACATCACGTTGAGTTCGACATTGATTAAAAGATTGCGAAGACATACTCCAAGCATAATGCCAAGGTGCAATATCCATAAATAACCATAAATTCCCTTTCGCAAAAGAGTGTACTGGATTGCGAACAAGTGGCGTCAAGACAAAAGGGGAAATAATGGGAATCCATTTATACCCCCAAGCCGTTAAGCCATGTTTAAACACTGCTGCAACAGTTTTTGAAGCAAATGCACCTAAGCCCATCCAATAATAACGGCCTTTTAATTGCTGACTTCCATGATTTTCTTGTTCAAGATAAATTTTGGCATAAACTGAGGCAATTCTTCTGGCTCTTGCTTCATATCCTGGTTCGAGTTTATAGAGATTCTTTTTGGCATCTTTTAAGTTAGACAGACGGATCATCGCTATTTGTTGTTGTACTTCCCAAAAAGTTAAGCAATCACACTGTGCTGTTTTACAGCTATTCTCTGTTGTATTTGTATTACTTTCCCAATCTAAATTACCCACTAATCATCTCCTTCACTCGGTTCAGCTTCTAGCTTCATCCAATTTAAATCGAGCTTTAAGCTTTCTTCTTGTAAGGAATTTATTCGTTTAGATCGGCCTTTATTATCTGCTATGGCCATAAACTCATCGGATGCATTTGAAATTTTATAATCAGCATTTTTAAAGGGCTCACCAGAGGGCAATAACATTTGAAATTTCTCATTATAGGCCTCATAAGTTGGCAAGCCTTTGATATTTACACCAACTTCTGTACCGCTTTTAAAAAGGTGCTGACCTGCCTTAGCCTCAAACTTTGCAGGCGTAATGAATGTAATTCCATTCTTATTAATGATGACTTGAGAACCACCTGCCATAGGTTTACCTATCTTCTTTAATCATTTAAAAATTAATCTTATATTTAGCTTAAAATAAATCTCTAATAGTTCAATTTTTTTCACCAAAGTATGACTTTTATCATAGCCATTCAATTGAATGATAGCATCATTGTTGCTGCAGACAATAAAGAAGTCACACTCAAAGAAGGTGAAACAAAGCAGTTAATAGATAACTTAACGTCAAAAATCCATCCTTGGTACAAGGGAATTATTACGGGAACAGGTGAAAGCTATGTGCTCAATCGTTGCATAACCTTATTTCAGCAAATAGCTCAATCAGAGTTAAAAGCTTTGCCCTATTGTCTAGAACTTTCACGGAAAGTGAGAGAACATGAAATCGGTGTTGATCATTTTCAAGTACAAAATACCAAGTTACTTTGCTCTAGTTATAGTGACAGCGGAGCTCAACTTTATAAAGTTGAAAGGTTCGATGAGGAGCAAGCCTACACAATCATGGCTGTTGAACCGATGAACATCACGGTATGGATGTTTAATCCCAATGTTGAAGCCATTTCAGCGGATCTACAACTTCTCTATGCTGATTTAAGAGACTACGGTACGTTTAATCATCAATCTGAGTGGATTAATTACTACATCAACCGGATTGCTCCTATTTATCAAAAGCAAAGCCAAGTCGATTCACTGATGAGTCAAAGCTTTGATTTCTTTTTTCAGACGAAGGATGAATATGTGTTTGGCCATATTCCCAACACCCAAAAGACAGCACTAGAATTCAAAGAAATTTCATCGAATATTAAGTCTATTTAACATAATGGTGATTATACGAAGTACACTTGTATATTAATATAATTATCAATTACTTAAAATTTTAGTCATGACTAAGAAATCAGCAAAAAGTCGCTTTTGTAATAAGTTGGTGAGTTTTTAAGCGAATATGTAACATTTTGCCATTAAAATTGATTAAAAAACGATCAATTTAGCAGTCAGCGCCCATTTCATACGGATCTAGGTTCCAAAACTATCCCCAATTGCTGTGGATAAAATTTAGGCTATTTTGTACGCCTGGGCTTACGTGAATTCCGGCCCTTTGCGGCTATTCAGAATACTGGAACTTTCTTATGATGGGGACATAGAGAGCAGGAAGCTCCATACAAGAAT
>NZ_VPEE01000086.1:0-3555 GCF_013417345.1 Acinetobacter sp. YH16032
TGCTGAAAATATCGAAAAGAAAATTGAAGCCCAGTTAGAGAAGCTGAAACAGTTAAAAGCACAGAAACAGGCTATTGAAGCAAGAGAACGTACCAAAAAGAAAGAACAGGAGCGCAAGGATGATACTCGGCGTAAAATTTTGCTCGGTTCTTACTTGATTAAGAAAATGCAGGCAAATGAAGCCAATAAAGAAAAAATACTCGCTGAACTCAACGAATATTTAACAGAAAATAGAGATCGACAGCTTTTTGACTTACCAAATATTGAGGACAATTAATTATGAATAAAGCCGATTTAATTGCCAAATTAGCACCTAAATTAAATATTAATCAAGATGAAGCAAGAGTTGTTCTTAATTCTGTTCTTGAAGTCATTACAGAAGCCCTGGTTGAAGATAAAAATGTCCGATTAGTTGATTTTGGGACTTTTGAAGTAAAACAGCGTGCCGAAAGAATGGGACACAATCCTAAAACTGGCGAAAAACTTAAAATTGAAGCTAAGGAAATTGTCACTTTTAAACAAGGCAAGGCTTTGGGAGAGCAATTTACTGTTAAGCCAAAGCAAAAAAGTAAAGTTAAGAAGAAAGCCTAATTTTTCTTAGCTCTTTGCTTTTCTTGTTCGGCTTTATACTCTGGAATTAGCTCATTTAAGACTTTTTGGATATTTACTTTATCCTTGATCTGCAAATTATCCCGATAGTAAATTAAGTCCTCTATTTTGCTTTCCATCTGCATTTTTTCAGTGGGTTCTGCATTCTGGGATATTCGGGATAATAGAAAGATATAACCGCAGATATTCTCCCTCGCAATTTCATAATTAACGATGTCGGTATACTCAATTTGAACGCCTTGAAAATTGGCTGTTAGGTTCTCCAGTTGCATCATGATTTAAATCCTGCTTTCTCTAAAAATGGGTAAAGTTCTCTAAATTTTTCAGGCTCTAAAAGCATGTCAGCGATACGAATAGCAAATTGTTGGTAGCTTTCTGTACCTTTTGAATATTTACTCATTTCAGGCATTTCTGACATTTTATTGGCAAATAAATGGCGTTGTGCATCGGTCATTTTTATAAAAAAGTCAGGGGTGTTAGGGTCACGCTTAGTATTAATTTTAGGTTTATCGTCTTTTTTTTGCTTAAACTTAAATGAAAACCCAGAAATGATACGTCCTTGCTTGTGTTGTTCGTAACTTACTGTGATATCTGTATATTTATTAATTTGTTTAATAGCAGGGTCTAAGACACGATTCTTAAAATCATAGACTCTAGGATATTCATGCTCCTCAATAGCAAGGCGTTCTCTTAACGTATTTAATTCTATTACTGGAACAACTTTCGTGCTTTGCCATTGAATCATCATTTCATAAAGGCGAATAGCATAAACGCTCGTTAATTGGGCTGTTTTAGATAATCTATATCGTGTGAAACAATCTTTCAGTTGTCCAATCATGCTAAAAACATCATCGGCTAACTGAAATTTAATATATCCCTGCGTATCTGCATAACTAATTTTTTGTACCCATCTCGATTTAACACATTCTATAAAATCAGGTTTTTGATAGACCCGATCATACGTGAAGTAACGGTTAAATAATCGCTCACTTGCATCCCTTAATACCTTATAAGCATCGGATTCATCAGTATTAAATAGCTTGGAGTAATCTTTTGCATATACTCTAAATTCTCGTGTGTGGAATAAGCCTTTATCACTTTCATATTCAGCTAATTCAGTGAAGGCTACATGTAGTATTCGATATTCAGTCAAACTGAGATTAAAGCAAGCTTCAACAAGAGTATTACTTTTTATAACTAGATCATTTTTCATTTGGTTTAAGGATTATTTTTCTGCAATAAAACGACACTATATTATAAAAGCGTTAATTAAAACAACAACATTATTTTTTATTGTCGTTATATAGGGTAAATCTGTCGTTGTATAAGGGTAAATCTGTCGTTGTATAAGGGTAAATCTGTCGTTGTATAAGGGTAAATCTGTCGTTGTATGAGGCTGAAGAGTATTGCTATATAAGGCTTTCATGCTGTCTAAAACTATTAAAACTATTAAAACTATTAAAAAGGGAAAAACTATTAAAACTGCCCTATGTACTCGCTAAAGCTCGTACTCTATTGAAGCTCGTTCCTCGCTTCGTGGGGCAGTTTTTGGTTAATCCTGTTTGTGAAATCTAAAAGCAAAAGCATTGATAATGTATTCGCTTCGCTCATACTTTTTGAAAAGCAAAAGCTCCAAAGTTCGCACCCATTCGGGATGCTCTGTACCTACCGTTTAAAATCGAAAGGGAGCTTGTAATCAGAGAAAAGGCGAGGGCGAAATTTTGATGATGCTCAATCGCTCGTAGACACTCGCTCGGTTCTTATTATCTAGGTTTTAATTATTTACTGGAGCTAATCAAAGTTGTGAAACATTGATCAAAGAATAGGCGTGGAACGTGACAAATCATTAAAAAAGCCCAACTGAGTACAGTTGGGCTTTTTACATCAAGATAAGACACTGAAATTTAATGAGAAATGAAAAGCATTTCGTATAAGGTGTATTATGTTAATTTTAGACAATTTAAAAAATCACATGGTAGATCATCAATGAATAGGACGCCCCCTAAAAAAGTAATTCAAACTCTTAGACAGGAGGTAGGATTTGGTTGTCCTGTTCCTAATTGTGGAAACCCTTATCTCGAATGGCATCATTTCGATCCGCCTTGGAGTATTGAAAATCATCACAGACCAGAGGGTATGATTGCTCTTTGTACACAGCATCATAAAAATGCTGATAATTATGCTTATACCAATGATCAATTAGTAGAGTTTAAAAAAAATAAGGTTAATTCAGAAAAAGTAAAAGGCAATTTTGAATGGCGGAGAAATAAATTATTAACCGTAGTAGGGGGAAATTTCTACTATGAAACACCTCGCGCACTTGTAATTGATAATTATGATGTAGTTTCTTTAACAAGGGATGAAAGTGGTTATTTACTGCTAAATGTTGAAATGCTTAGTGTGTCTAAGGAAGAGCGTTTAGTAATGAGGAATAACTGCTGGGAAAATATAGGAACTCCTATTGATTTTAAGTGCCCCCCTAGTGGTAAAGAAATTGAAATTAAATATGAAAATGGAGATTTTCTATCAATTAAATTTTATGTCATTAATAATAAAGAATTATTTAAAAAGAATTTTGATATAGAAGCTCCTGATTCCTTAGAATTCCCTCTAACTATTTCTGAAATTAACTTTGAAGTATCTGGTATAGACATAAAAGTTTCACCAAAAGGTACAAACATTCAAACAAATCAATTTATACGAAATTTTTCATATAATTGTGGTGTAGGTATGATGTTGAATTTAGGAATAAAATGGCGTCAAAATTGGAATTTAGTACCAGTTCCTAGTCGTAGAGCAGCCTCATGTCCATGTAATAGTGGTTATAGATATAAACACTGTCATGGAAAAATAGAATTAGGGGGCTAATTTTATTTATAAACCTTCATTTTACATAATGGCTGTTATACGAAATGTAGATGTTAGAACCCAGTTAAATTAATGAAT
>NZ_VPEE01000087.1:0-3527 GCF_013417345.1 Acinetobacter sp. YH16032
AGTATCATCCTTGCGCTCCTGTTCTTTCTTTTTGGTACGTTCTCTTGCTTCAATAGCCTGTTTCTGTGCTTTTAACTGTTTCAGCTTCTCTAACTGGGCTTCAATTTTCTTTTCGATATTTTCAGCAGATTTAGTCATAACGGTTAATTTCGGAATATAGAAAACCACTCAAGCATAAGACCCTATGAATTGAAATTCAAGCGGGTAATATGCTATCGTGTTTTTCATGAAATGCGCACTTACGACTTGAATTTCATTCAAGTCATCGTTGCGTAAGGGGAATCCC
The DNA here is from genome assembly GCF_013417345.1 of Acinetobacter sp. YH16032. Classification (NCBI taxonomy): domain Bacteria; kingdom Pseudomonadati; phylum Pseudomonadota; class Gammaproteobacteria; order Moraxellales; family Moraxellaceae; genus Acinetobacter; species Acinetobacter sp. YH16032. Next base: position 287 of record NZ_VPEE01000087.1, read on the forward strand.
CTTAACCCCAAAAAATTGCTACGCAATTTAAAAAGGCGAAAGAAAAAATGGCGATTTATCATTGCTCAACAAAAACAGTGAATCGAAGTTCGGGACGAACTGCGGTTGCATCGTCTGCCTACCGTTCAGGGGAAAAACTCAAAGATGAACGAACAGGACTAACCCACGATTTTACGAGAAAGGATGGTGTCGCCCATAGCGAAATTGTGTCTAACCTTGATATAGAAATAGACCGTAGCGAGTTGTGGAACTTGGCGGAACAGTCCGAAAACCGCAAAGATGCTCGAACCGCTAGAGAATGGGTGATTGCCTTACCTGATGAACTGGATGCAGATCAACGTAAGGACTTGGCAAAAGAGTTTGCCCAATCACTTGTTGATCGCTATGGCGTGATCGCAGATTTAGCCATTCACGAACCCAGCAAAAGCGGAAATGATAAAAACCATCACGCCCATATCATGCTGACCACCCGAAAAGCTGAATTAGACCCTGACAATAAACTCACTTTGACGACAAAAACCGATATTGAGTTAAGTAATGCCAAACGCAAAAGCCTAAATATGGGAACAACCCAAGACGACATCAAACAGATTCGGGAAACATGGGCGGATTTAGCCAATCACGCACTGGAGCGAGCAGGCTACCGAGAAAAAATAGACCACCGCAGCTATGCCGATCAGAACAATGGACTACAAGCCACCATTCATGAGGGGACTTCGGTCACTCAACTTCGTAGACAAGGTATAGACACCGAAATCAGCCGTTATAACGACCATGTGAAGCAACACAACGCCCAACACCTCAAACAACAGCAACAGCGCACAGACAGCGTTTTACAGCACGGTTTAAACCGTGCCGAGCAAGGCTTCGAGCAATGGCAGAAAAACCAAGAAGCTAAACGCCTAGAACAAGAACGCCAAGCCGAAATACAACGACAGCAAAAACTAGAGCAACAGCAAGCCGAGCGAGCCAACCGTAAAGCATCACAAGACTTAGATCAGGGCGGAATGTACCGATGAGCAACCAAAACGACCTAGATGACCAGCTCTATATTTTACTGGCATCTATGAAAGAGTATCGAGAAGCCATAGCAGACGATAACAAGCGATTAGAAGCGTTTTACAAGGAAGTGGCTAGCGGAGTACTCAATAAGACCGAAAAACACCTAAAAAACGCCAATCAGAAGCAAATAGACGCACTCAACAACAGTATTCGGGAATTAAACAATGCAACCAATCAACTTGACTGGCGATTCATGGCAATCTACGCCAGTGCTTTTGTTAGCTTGCTGATCGTTTTCTTTTTAGCATTATTTTTATATGTGCCGAGCATGGACGAAATCAAACAGCGTAGAGCAGACGTTGCATGGCTAGAACAAAAATACAGCCTAGATATTAAAAATTGCAATGGGAAGTCTTGCGTTCGCATCATGAAAAATGACTGTCACGGAGCGAATAAGGATTATTGTGTGATTGACCCAAAATAATGATTAGACAGTACTTTGCTCGGCTCTTGCCATCACCGAATCAATGACAGCAGTCGCAAAGTTGCCCGACTTTGAAACATGGCTAAAGCCATCTTTCAAAGCATCGAGCGATAGTCATCCAAAAATTTCGGAATGGCTATCCAACTGATGCAGTTCTAAAATATCGTCACCAACAAGCCTATAAATCAAGACTAAATCAGGCTTCACATGACAATCACGACAATTTTTAAACTCTGCACCACCCTTCAAGGGATGATCTAAATATTTTTCAGGCAAAGGATTATTTGCGACTAAACAATCTAATACTTCTGCCCATTCAGCCGTAACCAGTTCTAAATAACGTCTTTTAATATCACGTTTAAAAGAACTGGTTACGATAATCTTACGTTTAGCCATGTGCTTCTTCCGACATAGCTTTAATCGCTTCTTCTACCGTTTCGTACTCGGTGTACTCGCCATTTTCAATCTCTTTTAAAGATTGAAGTAACTTAGCTGCTGCTTTAGGAGTTAAAGCAGTTTCTCGCGCATAGTCAAAAGATAAAGGGATCGCCTTAGTTTTAACGATTTGATTCAAGAACAGTTTGAATGCTTGGGGCATAGTCAAACCGTAGTCTTCTAAAATAGGCGTGACTTGTTCTTTTAACTCTGCTTCTAAGCGCATATTGAAATTGACTGCGGACATGATTTCCTCACTCAAAAACCATTAAAGTAAAGATAATATAAGGCATATTCTTTACTTTTTCATTACTTTTGATGTAATAAATGGTTTCTGACAACTGAATTTCGTATAACCACCATTATGTTAAATGTATAACTTTATAAAGTGTTAATTTTAAAGTCTTCCAATGTTTTGCCTTTTTCTTCTAATAAATTATGAACAAACTCAGGCTCTAATTTCAGCATCAGTTCAATAGCATCATGGATTTTCCAAAATTGTAATTCAGGATGATCTATTATTTGGATTAAATGGTTTTTAATTAAAGGAATATATTCATCGTATTTTTCATCATCAATTAACCAAAATAAGCGACTAATATCAAATGGTTCTGTATTAGATATTTCTATAATCTTTTGTATAGGATGAAATATTTTTATTCTAGCCTGTTCACCAAATCCTAGATCAGCTTGGAATGCCCAATAACGAACAAAAGCTCTAAGTACATGCTGAAGTGTATCATCATAACCATGTAAACGATGATCTATATAACCAACTAATTTATTTTCATTTAATAAATTTACTAATGCATCAAAACCAGAGGATTGTCCCCAATTAGTCAGAAGTTTTGCTGCCTCAAATACAATATTTTCATCAGAAGAATTTAATAAATTTATGACTTGTTCTATACGATCTTCAGGAATATCTTCTGGATCTAAATCTGTTGCATCACATGCGTAATCTGCATGAGTAGGAACGTCATGCAGTAATACAGAAATTTCTTTATTCATTAAGCCACTCATTAATAATTATCTTAAGATTTTCTAAAATTAACATAATACACCTTATACGAAATGCGTTATAATTATCTATAGAAATCAATGCTGTAGTTTCTAGTTTATAGCCCGAACATCCCTGTTCGGGCTTTTTTTATGATTTTTCACGTTTCACGCCTATTATTTAAGCAATGTTTCACAACTTTGATTAGCTCCAGTAAATAATTAAAACCTAGATAATAAGAACCGAGCGAGTGTCTACGAGCGATTGAGCATCATCAAAATTTCGCCCTCGCCTTTTCTCTGATTACAAGCTCCCTTTCC
>NZ_VPEE01000088.1:0-3526 GCF_013417345.1 Acinetobacter sp. YH16032
GCATGTTCCGCGTCCTTGCAATACTGTGTTTACATACAGTCTATCGCTTAGCGGAAAGTTCTTTTACCCTCAGCCGAAATGCCTGCCGTTGCTAGACATTGCCAGCCAGTGCCCGTCACTCCCACTCAATAGTTGCCGGCGGCTTTGAGGAAACATCGTAGGTTACCCGCGAAATACCGGGAATCTCATTAATGATGCGGCTAGAAACCGTTTCTAAAAACTCATACGGCAAGTGTGCCCAGCGCGCTGTCATAAAATCGATAGTTTCTACTGCGCGCAATGCCACCACATACTCATAGCGGCGGGCATCGCCCACTACGCCAACCGACTTCACTGGCAAGAATACAGCGAAGGCTTGGCTGGTTTTGTGATACAGGTCAGCGGCATACAGCTCTTCGATAAAGATGGCATCAGCCAAGCGCAACCTGTCGGCATATTCTTTTTTTACTTCGCCAAGAATACGCACACCCAAGCCAGGGCCAGGGAAGGGATGACGGTAAACCATGTCGTAGGGCAGACCTAACTCCATACCGATCTTGCGCACCTCATCTTTAAACAGCTCGCGCAGCGGCTCCACCAGCTTGAGCGTCATAACACATTGATATTAGCTTCAATCTCTAAACCGTTGATTTGGAAATACATAATACCCTATTTGTTCATTCTTTTGTTATTTGTTGTATGTTGCGTTATTCCATCAATAATTTTATTCCAATCTTCGAAATGTAGTTCGTGTCCGGTTCCATCAAGCGTTATTAGTTTTGAGCCGTTTATCTTTTCAAGTAAAACTGCTGAATTCTTAAAATGCCATATTTTATCGTCCGTTCCGTGTACAATTAAGGTTGGTTGATTGATTTCGCTCAATCTGTTCCAGTATTCTTCACCACCTTGCAGTGCCGCATGATTGAACATACTTATATAGTTATTAGCTCTTTTAAATTCGGCTCTAATCAGTTTTTCACTTCTTTGTTTGTCAAATTGTTTCCTGCCGCTCATCAATTCAGCACCTTGAATTAAATAATTTGCCACACTGTCTTCATTTGTCCAATCTACGGTTTCAGCTTTTCCGTGAAAATCTAAAATACGCGTATCCATTTCAGGAATTGTGGGGTCTGAGTCGCCCCAAGGACCTGATGAGATTAGTGTTATTGAACTTACCCTGTCGGCATATTTTATTGATGCTATTTGAGAAATCAGTCCGCCCAGTGAAATTCCCACAAAATTGGCTTTGACTATTTTATAGCCGTCCAAAATTGAAATAGCATCATGGGTTAAGTCAACAATATCATAGGGGGTTGAACCCGGTTCGTAATTAGTAGATTTTCCTACGTCCCTATTGTCGTAGCGAATAACAAAAAATCCCTTTTCAGATAGTTTCTGGCAAAATTCAGCATCCCAATACAACATGGATACCGTTGCTCCCGCAATCAAGAGTATTGCCGGATCTTTTTCACATCCAAAACTTTCGGTAAAAAGTCTTATTCCGTTTTTTTTAACTATTTTCTCTTTCATTTCCTCGCCTTTCTGTTTTATAGATTCATTAGTTTTTGGAAAGAAAAGTCGAGGCTGAACATTTCCGTTTCGTTTATTATTGATTCTGCCTGTGCTTCTCTTCCATAAGCAAACATTTGCTGTTCATAATTTTCAATAGCCTCTTCAATGCTGTTAAATTTCCCATTGGTCAGATTATCCGACAATATCAAGGCATCCATCAACCCACTGTTTACGCCTTGTCCTGCAAAAGGAGGCATCAAATGAGCAGCATCTCCAATCATCGTTATGGGTAATGGACGCTTACTTTTCCAAGACTTATCTAAGGGAAATATTCGTGTCGCTAACCCTACAAAAGATGATGTCAAACGAATCAGTTCTTTGTAGCGTTCGTCCCAATCGGAAAATTTTTTCAGGAGAAAATCAACGACACTATTTCTGTCTTGAAAATCTACCCGCGTTTTGCTTTTCCATTCATCAGGTGTTTTAAAACTTATTCCAAAATGCAATGCACCATTATTATTAGGATTCGCAAATAATAAATTACCTTGATGAGCAGCCATTAGCCGGTTTCCATTGCAAAGCTGAAAAAATCCAGGACAGTTCACCTCCGGTTGATGAATATCGGCTTGTATATTGAAAGTACCTGTTTCTTCAACTTCCGTGTCGGTAACAAATTTTCTTACTTTAGACATTCCACCATTGGCAATAATAACCAGATCTGCTGTTTCACTCGATTTATCCTCAAAAGTTAGTATCCACTTCTCCTTATCAGGTTCAAGGGTAACAAGTTTTCTATCCCAAATGACGGTATCATTTTGTAAACTATTTAATAGGATAGTCCTTAAGTCATTTCTGTTTATTTCAGGATTGTCAAAACGATTTTCGGGTCTTACATTTTTTGTGGTTAAAATATTGCCCTTTTCATCAACAATATTTACACCCATTGGTAAAGCTAAGTCATAATAAGTTTGTAACAATCCCGCTCTTTTCATTGCTTCCTGTCCCGAATCCCTGTGCAGATCAAGTGTCCCACCAAAAATCCTTGCATCTTGGTCTTTGTCTCTCTCGTAAACTGTAATGTCCACGCCGTTTTGCTGTAACAATCTCGCCATTGTTAATCCAACAGGCCCGGCACCAATTATTGTAATTTTTTTATGTTTTAGTAAAGTCATATTCTTGTTCGCTGGTTTTAATGTCAACTAATGTCTGTCAATTTAATCACTTTGTTTTTTTTAAATTCAAACACGGATTTTCCTGATAACTTTAGCTTTTGCCCTTTTTTTAAGCCGTTCGGAAAGTCAATTGCTAAAATTGCTGTATAATCAATTTCTATTTCAGTGCTGTTGTCAAAATGCCTAAACGATTTAACTGTCTGTGTTCTCTTTGCAAAGTATGTTTTTGCTGTTTCTGCCTGTTGTTTAAACGCTGTTAACCCTTTCAGCGATAAACTTATATCATTATTTTGAATGTTTTCAAAAACAATATTATCGTCAAGGTCTGCAACCATTTTTTTGATATCAAATTGGTTGTATCCATCGATGTAGTTATTGATGATGTTTACTCTGTCGGTCATATTTTGTAATTATTTATCGGTTACATATTGGTGTTGTCTGTAGGTTGTTCTACGATAATTGCCAACTTTTAACTTCTATACGAAGGAACATGTTGGGATACTTGAACTTTCGATTTAGCGCCAACACGAGCAAACCGAAGTTAGCACCTACTCTCTATTCAGCATATTTTTTAAAAATACTTGTGGCAATGTGTCCGCCAAAACCAAAAGTATTACTCATTGCGTAATTCACTTGCCGTTGTTGTGATTGGTGTAACGTCAAGTTAAATATATCCCTATATTCAGGTTCAATATCTACCGAATTGATTGTTGGCGGAACAATGTTATTCTGAACAACGTATAGGAAGAATAAACGCCCTTTTCACCCAAGTCCAACAGCTTTGGACCGCAGTTGACTCTTTCGACACCCCTGCGATGCAACCCAATCCGGCTGACGGGGAGCCAGCAACGCTGAAAATTTAC
>NZ_VPEE01000089.1:0-3505 GCF_013417345.1 Acinetobacter sp. YH16032
GCCGAGTCGTAAAGCTCAGAAAGCTGTTATTGAACAAAGAAAGTTAAATCCTGTGCTTGACTCTTGTGGTTAAAAACAGGACATTTTAAATGGTTTATCGCATAGACATTTTAATTGGTGAATAACAGAAACTAAAATAATGATTTAAAATCAATAACTTAAAAATTCCCACCCACCCCAAAAAACAGCAAAAAACCGACTTTGAAACATCTCGGTTTCTTTTTGAGCATATTTGTCATTTTTCGCCAATAAAAATGGTTAAAAAGTGATCAAAAACCGCAATTCCCTATAAGATATATGCCTCTCGGAATCAAATCCATCCCCAATTTCTGCGGACAAATTTTTGGATAATTTAAGAGAATTTGAGTATTGGATACTTAGCTTACCTTTATTCAAAATCCAGCTGATATTCATCTGTTGTGATTCTTATTTTTATTTTCTTATATTTTCTTTTCGTAGTACTTAATGCTGAATTGATAACTTCTTCATGAAATTTAGAATCATTCATTAATTCACCAAATAATTTATAACCGATTAGGATTTTCTTTACTTCTTTGTCTGCTTTTCGATATTTTTCAATCAATAAATCTAAATCATTAACGCTAAAATTTTTCATTTCTATTCTAATTGACCTCTAGGTGATGATAAAATACACTCATATTTTTAGATAATATATAATATCTTCATCTATTATTTATCTAGTTTTTAATGACTCGTCTGCATCCTGTTCAGGAAGTATTATTCTTACTTAAAAATGATGAATCTAATATGAAAAGATTATTAAAATTTTCTCTTTTGCTCAGTAACCCTATGGCTGAGCTTTTTTTCATGTATAAAAATTCGAATAAGGTTTGGTATTAAATCAAGAGGATTAAGTAAATCCACTTATCAATTTTTGATAAAGTCGTCTAATTAAAGAATAGATAAAATATTGCAGATAGTTAACGTAATTATGCGCCTAATCAAATCATTAAAAGTTGGCGGTTCATCCAAACTGGATACAACTTGCTCTAATTTTATGATTTTAAAGGGTTTTTCATTAGATTATGAAAAACCCCTGAAGAAGATAGTTATGTATGTCTAAAATTTTGGTGGATACCTAGTATTTTCGATCAAAATCTAATTAAAAATATTTAAGAAAGTGATAGTTATTTAGATAATCTCTTTTAATCACCACGATATGACCAATGTACAGTTTTATAATCTTCATCACTATTTCTATATTCACTAATGAGATCATTTCGTTCATCTAATGCATCTTGATAATCATCTTCATGAAAACAAATAGCCATACGGGCTTGACCACCAAATTCAGCTTCAATAAAAGAATTAAAACTATTTTTTATTCCAATATCTGAGCGAGATATACTCAAGTTATTACGGAAAACTGAAGATACAACCCAAAATGATTTATCCCAAGATATAGCACTTTCTGTAATTAGAGAACGACAAAATGTATATCTAGTATCTTGTGCATTTGTATATGCTGCACCACAGATTAAGGTTATCCCTAGGAATGTAGAAGATAATTTTTTGTAAAAACTCATAGCATCACCGGTAGTTTATTTGTATTTACACTTTTCATGTAAGTAATCAAGAGCTGCATTCATCTTTTTAGCATGACTATCTTTTACGTACCATATAGCAGCACCGCCTGTTCTTGTAGGATCTAACTTCCATCCATTTAATAAAGTATATTGTGAATATTTTACAGGACCAACATAAAGCTTATTAATCGTATATCCATCTCCTCTCACACTAGCTCTTGTCCAATCTATAGAAATTTCTCGCAGATATTTTCCATTATTGCCACTACGATCTTTATCAGTAAACATTATTGAATAACTAGTTGAACATCCTGAACTCTCAAATGAAAAAAGATCAGCTCGGATATTATTACCTACTATTTCTTGGGTATAGAGCCCTGCTTCGTCTATAACCTCATGAGCATCTTGTAATGAAGAAAAACTATCAACTTTTTTTGCGTAAGTAGATGAACAAAAAATAGCAATTAAAGCTAAGCTATAAATTTTCATGATCTGAGCCTTATCTAAAGGTTTAACAATATTTATTTCTTAAAAATATAAGCTTTCTAGTAGTTAGATTGGTGACTAATAGAAATGAGTTAAAACAGGATTTTTTAGTAACCAAATAATATAAAAATGATTTTCACGAGGATCATACGCCTTACTACTCTATTATGAAATATCTTTCTTTAATTCTCATTCTATCTAATTAAAAGAAAGTCTATAGAAATAGTGGTAATTGAATAATCACATCATTTTTTTATTTACTATTAGCTAACTGACTTAACAGTAGTTCAAGTTTATTAATCTCACTTTTACTAACTTTTTTCGTTAAAGGGAATTCTATTGTATCTGTAACTTCTCTTGTTGGACGGGGTGATTTATAAGTATTTACTTTTATCAACTTTATGTTAGGTTTCTTAAAAAACAAGAACCCATTAACATTTTCCTTATTAATTGTTAAATATTTACCATTATTATTTTTTTTCATGTCTGACCATTTAATATTATCATAGGCTTCAACATAAACTGGACGATCATAATCATACTTCAGTCTTTGTCCAACCATCATCACATCAACGTTTATAGCAGCACTACTATAAAATGTTTCTTGTGGAACTTTTTTATCTTCTACAAATTCATCTACGACATGTTCAGTTAACCAAGAATTAATTTTCTTAATTATTTCACTTTTATCATTAATATCTGATGCATAAGCAGCATTAGCTATTAGTGTAAAAGACATACATAAGAATAAATATAATATATTTCTCATAATATCACCTGAAAATACCTTTTGTGTTTTAAAAAATCTTATTATATTATAATTAAGAGTAGATTAAAAAAGGAAATTAATTATGAAATTAAAAAAAATTATTATTGGGGGATTATTAGCTTCATTAGCTACTCTGGTATTTGCTAATAAGCCCTTGTTCCTATTATGTAAACATAATTCTCATGGAGAGACTTGGCATCTAATAGGTGGACCTTATAATAAAATCGCTGATTGTGACAGAGTTGCTGATCGCCATAGAGATTATCATTCTAATCGAGGGGATCAATATCCGACTGTCCAATGTTCATGGAGAACTCAAAGTGAGATCAATGATATGTTGTACAATGGTAGATTGAGCCGTTGGTAATTATTTCTATTAAAAAGCCCGACATCATGTCGGGCTTTTTAATAAGAGGCTTAATGGTGCTGGACGTTTAACATTCCCTGTTTATCCATATCTTATTTTCTAGAACTTCCTGCTCTATATTTATTTATAATAAAAGAACGAATAATTACATCCAAGATGACAAATACTAGAAACAATGGGCTTTGTTGCACAAACCTATCTGTAAAGGGTTTTTCAGCGATATAATTCTCAAATGAAGAAGCCTACACACAAAATCTACCGCACAACCAATTGGCCCGCATATAACCGAGCACTCATGAGTCGCGGAAATATTGCCATTTGGTTTGATCCTGCTAC
>NZ_VPEE01000090.1:0-3334 GCF_013417345.1 Acinetobacter sp. YH16032
AAAGATTACAGCCTTATTTTGATCAAGCTGACCGCCCACTTGTAGAAAACTGGAAACAAGTCATCAATTTTGAGCATGGTTTAACAGACCCTCATGCACCAGAGAAAGCTCAAGCAATTAAAACTTTGAATAGCCAAAACCTACCTCAAAGCGTCAAAGAAATTAAAGAGCAAATCGGGACCGCAATTGCTGAGCAAATTAGCAATGGCAATATCCAAAATAGGCAAGATGTAGTTGAAACCCTAAAGGGTGCAGGCTTTGAGATTGCTAGAGAAACAGATAGATCAATCAGTATTAAGAATCCTGACGGCAAGCGGAATATTCGTTTAGAAGGCGTAATTTATGAAAATCGACAATTTGATAAACAATTTGCAGAAGAACACCGCCGAGCAGGACAGGATTATCAAAGAACAAGCCGAGAGCGTTACGAAACAGCACTTGGAAAGCTACAACGCCTTACTGAGAGCAAGCAGCAAGGAAACAGAGAAAATTTTAAGGTCAAACCTTCAGACCATCCAAGATCAGCAGCCGAAAATCAGAAACGCTTTGCGTTTGAATATTCTCACGGGAGCAATATTGGGCGTGTTGATTACAGTGTTTCTGATTTTTCTTGGCGTAAATTGGTGGTTAGCGAAGCAAATTCAGAACAAGCAGCAGGAATTGGCCGAAATCAGTCTGAAAGTAGACCAGACACCATTAGAAAAACAAATCTTGCGGAAAGTGAAATTAGTCGAGAGCGAGGACAAGAAAACCTTTTACATCATAGCGAAGAACAACAAAAAAGCGGACGCTTACGAGACCACATCCAGTCAAATGGTACTGAAATTGGAAAAATAGAATCTAACTTTAAAACTCCTTTTGAAAATCCATTTAACCAGTCAAATGATGGAAAGGAGCTTTTGAAGGATAGCGGAAGTTTATTTGAAAACTTAGCCACCTCAAAAGAAGCAAAGCAGGACGTAAAACAGAGTAATCCTAATCAAGCGGAACAAGATAATGCCAAACGACTTTATGAATCGCTACAAAGACTTATTGAACTCGTTAGAGAAGCAATTGAAAGAGCTAAACGCTATAAATCAAAGTCAGAGCGAGCAGATCGAAACATTGAGCATTCAGAATCAAGTATTGAGAAGTCAGAACGAGGAATTAGCCAGTCAAAATCAGCAATTAAACAATCTCAACAGCAAATTAAGAGAAGTGAACAGCAAATTAGCCAGCAAATGAAAGAAAAACACGTTGAAAGAAGGGCTAGTAGAGGATTTGGGCGTTAAATTTAATAAATTACGCTAGATTACTTTCAAAAAAAGTCTAAAATAGACAAAACGCCTACTTTTATGAGGTTTGAACATGCAAGTTATTACAGCGAAAGATGCAAAATCACGCTTTGGTGAGTTATTAGATACGATGCAGCGAGAACCTGTATTAGTCACAAAGAATAAGCGCCCTGTTGGTGTTTTCTTGTCATTAAAAGACGTGAAAGGCACCCACTTAGAAAGCCTTTTTGATGTCCAAGATGATGATTATGAAGATTGGGAAAAAGAGAAAATCACAGAAGCGTTAAATGCTTTGAAAGCGCATCCATCTGATACGAAAGAAATGAAGTCAGTACATGCGACTGCAATGCAAAAGGCACGAGACTTGGTAGCGAGCCGTAAAAGATGACCTATGAAGTTTCTTACTTGCCACAAGCAGAACAGGATTTAATTGAAATTTTGGCGTATGGCATAGAGACATGGGGCGAAAAACTAGCAGAAGGGATGTATTTAAAAATTACTGAACAGCTAGAAACCCTGTATTTCTCACCAAATCGAACTAAAAAGAAGGGCAATTTAGGAACAAGAGAAATGCTTATTTCTGACAGTCCATACCGTGCAATTATTCAAATTGATGAGGAAGCCAAGCGAGTTTTTATTTTAAGAATCTTGCATACTTCGAGAAATATTTAATTAGATTATATGCCGTATATTGGCAAAAAACGGCTATAAAATTAAGAAAATCAATAACTTTTAAAAATATTAAAGTTGTGTTAGATTTTCTTTTAGGCGAAAAAAAAGCAGGTCGGCAAACCTACTTTTTTCTCATTGTTTAACAAATACTTAAAGCATCAGTAAACGCAAAATCGATATTTGTATTTTACTGATGTTTTGAGCATTTGCAACATAAAGGACGTTGCAAAAGGTGAATAACGCTCAATTAAGCGATTTTTTTGAAAATCTTGCTCATAAACCATACTGTGCAGATGATTTATTGTATGGCTTACAAATAAGACCGAAAAAAACGGCAATCAACATGCAATACATACAGGGTAATCAGCCTTGTATGCTTCATTACTTCTTTTTTGATATAGATCGTTCAGATGCTGTCATGGCATGGCATGATGAAAATTTGCCAATGCCCTATTGGACAGCGCAGACCTTAAAAAATGGTCATGCTCATATTTGCTATAAATTAGAAATTCCACTGTGTACCAGTGAATTAGCCAGTCAAAAAGCAATAGCCTATGCCTCAAAGGTTCAGGCAGGACTTGCCAATAAACTTGGAGCAGACGTTGGCTACAGTCATCTCATTACGAAGAATCCATTTCATAAAGATTGGCGTGTCACTTTTTGGAGTGAACAAGCCTATACGCTCGATTATTTAGCCGATTTTGTAGAATTACCTAAGAAATTAAGCAAAAAACAGGAAGTTTCAGGACTTGGACGAAACTGCACACTGTTCGATACCGTGCGTAAATGGGCATATACGGCTGTTAGAGCGCATAGAGGTGGAATCTATAACACTTGGTTAGATGAGGTAGTAAAACATTGTCTAAGCGTAAATGAAGCGTTTTTAGAGCCATTACCATACTCAGAAGTCAAAGCAACCGCAAAAAGTATTGCTACTTACTGTTGGAAAAAAGATGCGTACTGCTACCAAGAGTTTATACATCGGCAAAGTCATAAGGGAAGTATTGGCGGTAAGAAATCTAAACGTTCTAAATCTGAAAACTCAGAACGTACAAACGAACCTTGGAAAAATTTAGGAATTTCTCAAAGTACTTATTACAGATGGAAGAAGTTAGGAAGGATTTAAAGCCTTCCCTTATTTCATTACCAAAAAAATGATACATCATTAGATTCTTCATCTATAAAAGAAGTAAAAGCACTAACCAATTCTGAGTATGTCTGTGTAGTAGACCATTTATGGTTATTTATAAATTTCATGTAAATTGCTTCAGGCATTAAATGGTCAATTAAATATTCTGCATCTGGCGCGATTTCTTTTAAGATTTTAGCCGACTCAGGTAGTTGATATGCAGTTTTAATTATATCTTTGATATTCCAATTTTTACTTG
>NZ_VPEE01000091.1:0-3310 GCF_013417345.1 Acinetobacter sp. YH16032
TACTCGGTTCAAACGAGTAGCAATTTTTCCTCATTATTCTCACCAATGTTTCACCATCACTTTCTCGAATTTGTAGCGGATATTTTTTTAGTACAGCCAGATCTGCTCTACGTTCATCAATTTCGTCTTTGCTTGGTATGTATAAGAAGATAGCCAAAATGAATACCATCATCACAGCCACAAACGTGCTGGCAAAAATAAGGATAAGTTTTAAGTTGAGCCTGTGTGTAGCTTCGTTTAATGCCTGAATACTGTTGTTTAATGCGCCTGTATGCTTCTTATTTGCGTTTTCTAGCGATTTTTCAGCCTTGTCTAGTATTCCACTAGCGACATGGTTGTAAAACTGCTCTAATCGCTTGTTATCGTCTGCTATGGCTTCTCTATATTCCTTCATGGATGCCAGTAAAATATATAATTGGTCATCTAAATCATTTTGGTTGCTCATAACGACATTCCGCCTCTACTTAGTTTTTGAGATGCCTTGCGGAGTGCTTGCTCGGCTCGTTGTTTATCTAATTCTTGCTGTCGCTTCATTTCCGCTTGGCGTTCCAGTTCTAGGCGTTTGGTTTCTTGGTTCTTCTGCCATTGATCAAAACCTTGATCGACACGGCTTAAACCACGCTGTAAAACGCTCTCTTTTTGCTGTTTCTGTTGGTGAAGCTGTTGGCTATTTTGCTGTTTGACGTTGTCATTAAAACGGCTGATTTCAGTGTCTATGCCTTGTCTGCGTAATTGAGTGACTTTGGTGCCTTCATGGATGGTGGCTTGTAGTCCGTTGTTCTGATCGGCATAGCTACGATGGTCTATTTTTTCTCGGTAGCCTGCACGTTCCAATGCTTTATTGGCTAAGTCTGCCCATGTTTCTCGAATTTGCTTAATGTCTTCTTGGGTTGTCCCTATACCAAGGCTTTTTCGTTTGGCGTTGCTGAGTTCAATATCGGTTTTGGTGGTCAGAGTGATTTTATTGTCTGCGTCTAATTCGGCTTTTCGGGTGGTGAGCATGATATGGGCGTGATGGTTTTTATCATTTCCGCCTTTACTCGGTTTATGGATGGCTAAATCTGCGATCACCTCATAGCGATCAACTAAGGACCTGGCAAAGTCTTTTGCTAAGTCCTTACGTTGATCAGCGTCTAATTCATCGGGTAGGGCAATCACCCATTCTCTAGCGGTTCGGGCATCTTTGCGGTTCTCGGTTTTTTCTGCCAAGTTCCAAAGTTCGCCACGGTCAATTTCAATATCTAAATTAGAGATAATTTCAGAATGGGCTACACCGTCTTTTCTCGTAAAGTCATGGGTCAGCCCTGTGCGTTCATCTTCTAGTTTTTCACCTGCGCGATAGGCACTTGATGCAACCGCAGTTCGTCCTGAACTTCGGTTAACCGTTTTAGTGGAACAATGATAGATTGCCATGCAGTCGCCTTGAGATGCTTTTGCTTTTAAAAAATTGCGTAGCAGTTTTTTGGGGTTAAGGGGTATCCCCTTACGCAAACTTTGACTTGGATGAAATCCAAGTCGTAAGTGCGCATTTCATGAAAAACACGATAGCATATAGCCCGCTTGAATTTCAATTCATAGGGCCTTATGCTTGAGTGGTTTTCTATATCCCGAAATCTGAATCATGACAAAAGCTGCTGAAAATCTCGAAAAGAAAATTGAAGCCCAGTTGGAAAAGTTGAAACAGTTAAAGGCTCGTAAACAGGCTATCGAAGCTAGAGAAAAATCAAAACAAAAAGAGCAGGAAAGAAAAGATGATACTCGACGCAAAATTTTGCTCGGTTCTTATTTGATTAAAAAAATGAATGCCAATGAAGCCAATAAAGAAAAAATACTCGCTGAACTCAACGAGTATTTAACAGAAGACAGAGATAGAGAGTTATTTAATCTTAAGTGTAATTAGTTTTTATTTTTATACGTTAAAACCATGCTCTACAAGCAAAGGAAAGAACATTTCAAAGTGTCTTTTTTCTGCTAGCATTTCAGCTAAAAGTTGTCCGAATTGTTCATAATTTCCAGTACCAATTAAGTGGCTATACTCACTTTGTACACGCTCATCATAGGCAAGTTTAGATCCAAACTTAAGACGTTGTGAATCAGTCATTCGGTTAAAAAAATCTCCTATGTTTTTGTCTTTTTTAACTTCAGTTCTTATTTGCTTTTGCTTAAATTTGAATGAAAAGCCTGTAATTGAACGCCCTTTTTTGTGTTGCTCATAAGTTGTTACGATGTCTGTATGTTCATTGATTTGTTTGATTGCTGGTTCTAATACACGCTTTTTGAAATCACACATCGCTGTATATTCAGTATTTTCAAGCCCAATTCTATTTCTAAAGTCACTTAACTCAATTTGTGGAACTTTGCCAACTTCGCGCCAAGCAATGATTAACTCATAAAGCCTAATAGCGTATTTACTTGTAAGCTGTGTGACCTGCTTAAGTTGATAACTAGTGAACTGTTGCTCAAGTCTTGTAATCAAAGGCACTACATCTGGTGCAAAAGTGATTTCTAATGTAGCTGAATCATCAATATATTTAATACGGCTTACCCATCTAGACTTAACAGTTCCTACATTTCCCTTTTTATCTTCTTCTTTAAATGAAAATTGACGATCAAACAGGTTTAGAACAGCACTTTTCAGTGCTTTGTAAGCACCATCGTTACTAACATTAAAACGACTAGCGTAATCATTAGCATGTATTTCTAACTTACTATCAGCAGTTATACCGTTACCTGTTTGTCTTGCATTAATGATTGCAAGAAGTATTAAGCGCTGTTCGGTTACTTCTAAATTATAACTAGCGTTCATTAATGCGTTATCTTTCACAACAAGCTCATTCTTCATCTTCAAAGCATATTATTATTCAAAGTAAGGACACTGTATAAAGTTATCATTAAAAGGTCAATATTAATTAAGTCCTTAAATCAAGACTAAATGTCCTTTTATAACCGACTAAATGTCCTTTTATAACCGACTAAATGTCCTTTTATAACCGACTAAATGTCCTTTTATAGGGCTTGAAACCCTTCTGTAGTAAGGGTTTAAGAGTGTCTAAAAGCATTTAAAAGCTTTAAAATATATATAAAAGCATAAGTGAGCATGGAAAACAGCCCTATGCCCTCGCTAAAGCTCGGACGTTTTAACCTCGCTAAAGCTCGGTTGAGGGGCTGTTTTTTTTAAATAGAAGTTGAGGATTTAATAAAAAAAGAAACTAGGCCTTCGCTTCGCTCAGTAATCTTTATGCTCGCTTCGCTCGTTTAGATTCTAATTAATACAGTTCGCACCCTTCGGGATGCTCTATATCTTTCGTTA
>NZ_VPEE01000092.1:0-3134 GCF_013417345.1 Acinetobacter sp. YH16032
TGGTTTTGTTTCCCATCTACTTTGATGCCATTTCTCTTTATATTGTTACTTAGACAGGTAGGACATTTGATTTGTAGCGTTATTTTCATACCTCTATTTTATCAAAAGCCATATTGTTTTTTTCAGCGTACTTTTTGAAACACCACCAAATTTGGCAGTAAAAACGAACATCTCACCGCAAAACAAATCCATCTATGGGACGAAGCGGTTGAAGAGGATATCGCAGCCGTTGATCTGGAACTGGAACGGCTGAATGCAGATAAAACCGATGCAGCGACACACAAAGCCAAAGCAAATAAACCTAAACGTCGACTGCTGCCGGATCATCTACACACCATCCGTATTGAGCATGAACCTGCATCAACCCAATGCAGTTGTGGCTGCCAGTTACGTCGTATCGGCGAAGATATCAGTGAAAAACTGCATTTCAGACCGGCACAGTTCTACAAGGAACAGCATGTCCGTGGCAAATGGGTCTGTGATCAGTGTGACACCCTGACTCAGCAAGCGATGCCTGCCTATGTGATTGATAAAGGCATTGCTTCACCTGAACTGCTCAGCCATGTGCTGGTATCGAAGTATGCCGATCATTTACCGCTGTACCGTCAACGTCTGATCTATCAGCGGGCGGGAATCGAGCTTTCTAGATCAACGTTATCTCTTACGAAGCAATGCTTCTCAGATAGGTCGCTGCGGTGTGGAACTGGAGCCTCTGGCCAATGTCTTAAAAGAGGTGGTACTACAACAGCAGGTGCTGCATGCAGATGAAACACCGGTCACCATCATGCGGATGGGTGAGAATGAGAAAAAACCGAAGAAAGGTTATGTCTGGGCCTATGCCACTACACAGTACAATCCAGTTCAGGCGGTGATCTATGACTTTCAGGATAGTCGTTCAGGCCAGCATGCTGCAGAGTTCTTGAAAGGCTGGCAGGGTTATCTAGTCTGTGATGATTACAGTGGTTATAAAGCACGCTTTAAATCAGGCCAGGTCATTGAGGTGGGCTGCATGGCCCATGCACGTCGTAAATTCCATGAACTGCATGTAACTGGGAAAAGTCAGGTCGCTGAACAGGCATTAGTGCTGATTCAGAAACTGTATGCGATAGAAGCAGAGCTCAGGAAAAAGACCGATGGTACAGGGGAAGACCGCCGCGAATACCGACAACAGCATAGTCAACCAGTGATGCAACAACTATATGAATGGCTCAACCAACATCATCTGACAGTGCCATCGAGTTCTTCAACCGCCAAGGCCATCAATTACACTCTGAAGCGTTGGCCAGCTTTAAGCCGCTATTTGGATGATGGCAATCTACCCATTGACATGAGAAGCATTGCTTCGCAAGGGGCAGAGAACTCAATGCGACCTTGGGCCTTAGGGCGCAAGAACTGGCTGTTTGCTGGCTCACTGCGCAGCGGCCAGCGAGCGGCGAATATCATGACTTTAATCCAGTCAGCAAAGCTGAATGGCTTGGATCCGTATGCCTATTTAAGTGATGTGCTGAAAAGGCTGCCGACACATAAAGTGACCCAGATTGAAGAGTTACTGCCACACTGCTGGAAACCTAAATCGAATTAAAAATTGGTATGGGATTCAGCGGACGCTTACGTTTGGTAGCGGGATCAGATCACATGAGCGATTGAAGAACGTGTATCAAGCCTTTATCTGTATTGGACTCAATATGAATTTAGATTTTGAAGATGAAGTTTGTTTGAACACGGTCATTCTTTCGATGAGTCAATCATTTGATTGTATTAATTTTAATGATTTTTACCTTGACCGTTTTGGTGGTGATTATGATGAGAGCATTGTGGATGATGTTGTGAGCTTTGTGAAATCAGTAAGACTAACAAAGAAGAAAAAACCTCTAAATTTTTCACTCGCGACCAAAAGAAATCTTTATCAACGTGAGGAAAGGAAAATATGGAGCTATTGCGAAGTATGTGATAGCGCTTTATACCTTGAGTCAACTGAAGTAGATCATCGAGAATCGAAAGCAGAAGGTGGTTACGGTGTTTTAGAAAATGGAGCAATTATTCACCCGATATGTAATCGCTTTAAGTCAGATCGTGCTTTGGAATAAGTAAGAGCAGATTTATTTGACTAAAAAGATAAGGGAGCAAATGCTCCCTTATTTTTTTGTTTTTTAGTAGACTGGGGTCAGTGTTTAGCCTAAGCAACCAATATGAAAACAATAGACTATTACAACCAATACGCAGATCAATTTTTACAAGTCACGTTGTATGTGGATATGGAAAGCCTATACCAACCATTTTTAGCTGAGTTGCCAGATTCAGCACGCATCCTGGATTTAGGCTGTGGCTCAGGGTGTGACACTTTGGCTTTTAAAAATAAAGGCTATCAAGTTGATGCTATCGACTATTCTGAAGTATTGGTCGAACGAGCGAGCCAACTGACTGGTATCGCTGTTCAGCAGCAAAGTTTTTATGAGCTTGATATGCACGATGTTTATGATGGGGTATGGGCATGTGCCTCTTTACTACATTGTGCTCGTAATAGACTCCCTGATGTTTTAAAACGTATTCATGCTACATTACGCTGTGGGGGTGTTTGTTATATGTCATTTAAATACGGCACAATAGACCGAGTAAAAGATGGTAGAGCATTTACCGATTTAGATGAAGAACAAGCTAAAGAATTACTAGATCAGTTGGATAGGGTTACTGTATTAAAACAATGGATTACTGTAGATAAGCGTCCTGATCGTAATGAGGAGTGGCTCAATCTGCTTTGGAAAAAACATGCTTAATTTTATTACCACTGCACAAGAACAACTCAAATTTCTAAAGAATATTCAGCTGATTTTACAGTCAGTGTAGAGTGAAGAAAAAAATTTAATATAAGGCTTATATTTACATTCTTAATTGAAAAAAATATGATCAAAGTTCAGACAGAGGATTTTGATATTTAATAAATATAAAAATACCTCTTAGTGCCAACTTTGTCATGGATAAAACTTAATGCAATTAAATAACAATGGTTCTAGGGTCTGTTGAGAATTACCGAGAGTTAATTAAACTCGCGCACAATTGAATCATGGCTTCAAAACTCGTATCTGTTTTACAACTACGCATCGCTATACGTTTAAATTCTTTTAACTTACAGAAAT
>NZ_VPEE01000010.1:0-95667 GCF_013417345.1 Acinetobacter sp. YH16032
TGGAAGCAGATGAAATATTATTGGCGAGATTTTCAAGTCATGACAGCTGATAAAATAGAGCAATGGGTGGAGAGAGTATCAAACCAATTCGGAAAAGAATACATGTTTACTTTTTAATGACAGCTTAATAACCAAGAGGCTTTGTTGCAAACAATAATTCATAACCGCCTGATTCAAATCAATTAAAATAAAAAATTATATTTCCTATAATAAAGATTTATTCATATAAAAAGATTTATATAAAAAAAGCCAAAGCTTCTGATAATATTTAAATTAATATTGAAAATATCCAACCGCCTATAACATTGATATAAGAAAAAAAATACCATCTAATTTTAAGTAGAATTAATTTAAATAAAAAACTAAATATCCAAAAAAATGTATTTAAAGCAAAACATATACAAAAATAAGTGAGAATTAATGTTAGTTCCCCAAAAAATGAATTCTGATAGTGATCAAACAACAATTCAATACTGAGTACAAATGGAAGCGAGCCAATTACAATATTCCAGTTCAATATCTTTTCTCTTTTCTCTTTTAATTGCCAACCAAAGAGAGTCAATGTAGCCTGAAAAATAAAAAAATAAGCCAAAATGAGTAAAAAGTCTCCTGGGTTTTTAAAACCACTCATCATTTTGAAAACCCACATTTGGCTTCATAGCCCATATCCACACATCCTTCATCTATTAGATAAAGCAGTGTATTAAACTTCCTCAAAGTCTGGCTAAATATACCGTCCAGTTTAATACATGACGCCACATCACTTTGACCAATAAGTATTAAACATCTCTTTGATACCATCATCATCTTCCATATATTCCTCAGGTGATATTTTTAAAGCTACACCACTCAAATAAATTATTGCTTTCCATAGAAGCTTCTCTTCAGTAGGAAGATCAAAAAACAATTCATTATGGTCAAGCGCATTCATCCTTATTCTTGCCCACTCTTCAGCTTCCTCTCGACTGATTTTATGGGTCAATAAGCCGCTGAATACTTGTTGTACATCTGATAAAAATATTTTCATATCACCATTTCCCAGTATATTACCCATTCTTATCAAATAAATAATGTGTTTTAGTTCCATTATTAAATTCTGGGCGTATCTGTCTAATATTACCTGAATTATCAAGTGTTTCATGCCCCTCCTCAATGAACCATTTTTTAAATTATGGTAAGATGCCGAGCTTTTCACGATTTATTCAATCTAGGTTTCACCATGTCTGATATCCAATCCTTACAGCCTCGAATTTCCGTCGCCCCAATGATGGATTGGACGACCCGTGATTACCGCTTTTTTGCACGTCTATTCAATCCAAATATCATCATGTACACCGAGATGGTGACCACAGGCGCAATTTTATTTGGCGATGCAGCACGTCATTTAGATTACAGCAAAGAAGAACACCCTATTGTGTTACAGCTTGGTGGATCAAATCCTAAAGACCTCGCAACCTGTTCTAAAATGGCTCAAGATTGGGGCTATGATGAAATCAATTTAAATGTTGGTTGCCCTAGTGATCGTGTTCAAAACAATAAAATTGGTGCTTGCCTCATGGCTGAGCCTGAGCTGGTTGCTGAATGTATTGCTGAAATGCAAAATGCAGTTGATATCCCCGTCACGGTAAAACACCGAATCGGCATCGATGATATGCAATCTTATGAGGAGATGCTGCATTTTGTCGATACCGTTGCAAAAACGGGATGTCAAAATTTTATCGTGCATGCACGCATTGCTTTACTACAAGGTTTGTCACCGAAAGAAAATCGGGACATTCCACCTTTACGTTATGAAGATGTCTATCGCTTAAAGCAAGATCGCCCAGAACTATTGATCGAAATCAACGGTGGGATCAAAACATTTGCTGAAACTCAACAACACTTACAACATGTGGATGGTGTCATGATTGGTCGCGAGGCTTATCACAATCCTTATCTACTGGCTGAACTAGGACAATTATGGAATTTGTCAGCACCTGATCGTTTTGAGATCATGCAGGAAATGATGCCATATATTGCAAAACGTTTAGCTGATGGTGCACCACTTTCAGTCATTACACGTCATATTTTAGGCTTATTTCAAAACCTTCCTGGTGCACGAAAATGGCGACAAGCCCTGAGTGGGGGTAACGCGAAAACATTAAAAGATATTGAAAATGCCTTAATCGGTATGCAACAAGCCATTCAAAGACATGCTGAACAAGAAAGCTTAAAAATCAATGCTGAATAAACAAATATCATCAGTAAAAAAGGTCTCTTGATAGAGACCTTTTTTGATAATCACTTTTAGGCTTGTTTTGCTTGAATCGAATCTAATCGTTTTAACACTTCAGCCGCAGCTACCATTGCAAAACTTGATGTCACCACCACGGCTGAACCATAGCCCCCACATCTTAACCCAGCACTCGCACAAACATCAGCATTCGAAAAAGGATTATCCACCGAATAAATACAGGTGATACCGAACTTCTCTTTCGGCTTTTTACAGATACCTTTTGAGCGTAACTGACTTCTTAATTTTGCCAGCATCGGGTCGTATTCTGTTTTTGACAAATCTGCGACCCGAATTTTGAGTGGATCTAACTTACCACCAGCACCACCAGATACAATCAAGGGGACTTTATTGAAACGGCAATGTAGCATCAATGCGAGTTTTGCTTTGACATCATCAATGCAATCCAACACAACATCTGGATTTGAACTCAAAATCTCTGTTACATTTTCAGGCGTTAGATAATCATCAACTAAATTGATTTTTATACGTGGATTGATTTGGCGACAACGCTCTGACATCACTTCAATTTTTTCATGACCTAATGTTGATGTCATCGCAGGTAACTGACGATTAATATTCGATGCTGCAACAGAATCCATATCCACTAGTGTGAGCTCGCCCAAACCTGTTCTAGCCAAAGCTTCGACAGCCCAAGAGCCAACACCGCCAATACCGATCACCATGACATGACTGTTTTCATAATGCTGAAAATTTTCTTCGCCATAAATTTTGGCTACACCGGTAAAACGGCGTTCATATTCATCATCATGAACTAAGTCAGTCATATTGCTCTAACACTATTTGGAAAAGGCGTATTTTAGCAAAACTTCAGAGGAATAGAGAGTTTTGAACTCACGACAATTTCAGTTCATTTTTTAGGTTGAGTGCAGACACACTATTCTCCCAAACACGTTGCGCAATGTCTTCAACTCTTGTATTTAAACTATGTGCCAAACCTTCTAAAACATAAATTAAATTTTGTGGTGTATTACGGGTACGGTGTTCAATTGAAACTTGACAACATAATGGCGTCATATCAGGACAGTCTGTTTCAATGACCAGATGTTCAATACCAACATACTGAACTGTTTGGTGTAATTTTTTAGCATTGGGATTGGTAATCTGTCCCGTGACCCCTAACTTAAATCCAAGTTGAATAAATGCCTTTGCTTCTTCTACCCCTCCACTAAATGCGTGGGCGATACCACCGTGAACAAATTGCTTTGCTTTTAACAGCCTTAATGCTTCAGCATGAGATTTTCGAATATGTAACAGTACAGGAAGCTTAAATTGTTGAGCCAAATCGAGTTGTTGCACAAAAAAATCCTGTTGCTTAGCGAAAACTTCTGACTGCTTATGTTGCTTGAGAAAAGTATCTAAACCAATTTCACCAACGGCGATGCATTGTTGTACTTCAAGAATTTTTTTTAAATCGTCTAGATGATGAGGCTGATGTTGTTCGATATAAAAAGGATGTAGACCAGGAGCGAGATAACTCCTCGGTGCCTGATCTAAACCATTTAACCAATGGTGTGTTTCAATCAATGTATTAAAGCGTTGGTGTTTAAACCCAATCAGTACAAGGGCATCCACTCCCTTCTGTTTAGCCTGATACGCAAGTTGCTCACGATCGAAGTCAAAATCTTCTACATCAAAGTGCGTATGCGTATCAAACAAACGTGGCATGGACATGTTATTTTGCTTCACCTGCAGCTTGAGGTACAGCAACTTGAACCGAAGGATGAACAGCCTCCAGCATTTCAGGTTTAATCACACCCTGTAGCTTTTCATAAGGAATCGTAAGTCTTGGCAAACCCACCACATAAGGACCAATTTCATATTCACCGTATTGAAGAATTAAACCCTTCTTACCCAAATAATAATTATCAGTGAGTTTAAATTTCCAAGCCTCTTCATACTCTTCAACGTTATCTGCTAACTGCGAATCTATGACCCATTTTTTAAATTCATCATGGGCCAATTGATTTAATTTATTCTTTTGGTCTTTCACTAAAATTTGATCTAGTGACACTTGTTTCTGCTGTTTCAAATCAAAATTAAAGTAAGTTTGTGAAGAAGAACCATGTGCACCTCCTAAATAGTTACTCGTATTCAATACGACGGTTGCAAGTGGTCCTTGTGAATTTAAAATTTTAGGACTAATACTCAAACTAATTTGATGTCCAACCCCCAAGTGCTTTAACTCTTTATCTAAACCCACAAAGTTATCAATATAGGGCTGAATCTGCTCTGCAAGTAACTGCGCTGCAGTTTTATATTCAACAACTTCACTTACGGCTTGAGTATCTTTGTCTTTAGGCAGCGTCTGCTCAGGTTCGAACAACTCTAGCGTTTCTTGTAAATTTTTGATAATCGCTTGATCAATTAAGCCATCTAACACAAATTGATTCGTTCTCAATCGATCAATTGAAATTTCTGGACAATTGTTACCATCACATTCTACCAACCGAACAGGCACTTTTTCAGTTTCACCCTGAAGCACGAGTATCTGAACTTCCGATGCTGCTTGAGTTTGAGTGTCAGGTGACTCTTTAGGCCCGTCCCCTTTTGGCTGACATGCGCTCAGCGTAATTGCGGCAGTAAGTACAGATACAGTCCAAACTATTTTATTTTTTAACATCTCACAACCTTGAGGAGAAACGGTCATTTATCATTGATTTAAGCCTAACCCGATGAAATTGATAGCTCAAGCTTCGTTTGTATGGGTTTAACTGCAATTGTATATGCTACATTACAATATTTGTAATATTTCAAAACATCTTTTGAAAGATCTGCGGTACAACCACCTGCTTGGTTTGAGCATGATTCAAATAGATATCCAATTGCTCACCACCTTTGACAATTTCGTTCGCACGAATATGAACACCAATCCCTTCACCATCAAAGAACCATTCCTGATTTTGCCAGCTGAGATTCACTGGAGCGATACTTCTCACTTCACCACTCTGGGCCTTTAACCATTTTTGATAGGACACTTGAAGTATTCTTTCAAAATCATTTATTTGGTTCTTTTGAATCACATCCTGCAACTGTAAAACTTTTTTCTGCTTTCGATCCAATACCATAAAGTAACCACGATCTTTAACGATCACTTCAGCTTGTTTTGTGTTAACAATGAATTGGATCAACACATATTGATTTCGTTGGGTGGCGACTTGCGTCAGTATATCCAACTCATAAGGCTGATTCAGTGAAAACTCCTTCATCCATGATTCAGATCGACTTATATAGGTTTCGATGGATTGATCCAAACTCAATTTTTCTTTTTCATTGATTTGATCTTGAATCACAAAAGCCAAATGGTTGTTAAGTTGTTGATTGACCCACTGATCTGCTGTTTTTAGACTTAAAATTTCAATTTTTTCGCAGACCGATTTTGTACAATTTTCGCTCTTTATTTCAACTTGAAACGCGTCATCATTTAAGTAAGGTAACACATCAGCGTTTTTAACTTGGGCAGACTGCCCTGACTTTTGTGTCGTAGACTTTGGTTGTTTTTCACAAGATGCCACCCCAATGACTAAGGTAGCAAGAAGAATACGCAATCGTTTTTTTTGTAAATTTAGAGTAATCACAAGAATCAACCAAAATTAAAGCATTGGTTATTCTGATACAAAAACAGCTTCACGAGGAAGCTGTTTTACATTTTCAAGCAAAATTAATGTTCACGTGTATTACGGAAAACAATATCAGGATAACGCTCTTGCATTAATTGTAAATTGACACGGCTAGGTGCTAAGTACGTTAAATGCCCACCACCATCAACTGAAAGTTGGTCATGTGCTTTTTTCTTAAATTCATTAAATTTTTTCTCATCTGGACATGAAACCCAACGAACTGTATTAATGCTCACAGGCTCGTAAATACAATCCACTTTGTATTCTTCTTTTAAACGATAAGCTACAACTTCAAATTGAAGAACACCCACAGCACCTACAATAAGATCATTACTGTTTTGTGGCATAAATACCTGAGTTGCACCTTCCTCTGAAAGCTCTTTTAAACCTTTTTGGAGTTGCTTCGATTTCAAAGGATCTTTTAAACGAACACGGCGGAACATTTCAGGAGCGAAGTGAGGAATACCTGTGAATTGCAAGTTTTCACCCGAAGTGAAAGTATCGCCGATTTGAATCGTACCATGGTTATGTAAACCAATAATGTCACCTGGCCATGCCTCTTCTAGATGCTGACGATCACCCGCCAAGAACGTTAATGCATCTGAAATACGCACATCTTTCCCAATACGCACATGCTTCATTTTCAAGCCTTTTTCATATTTGCCTGAGCAGATACGCATGAAAGCAATACGATCGCGGTGTTTAGGGTCCATATTGGCTTGAATTTTAAAGACAAAACCAGAGAAACCCTCTTCAGTCGCTTCAACTTTACGGTCTTGGGTAGGATGTGCTTTTGGTGGTGGTGCATATTCACTAAATGCATTTAAGACATGGTCTACACCAAAGTTACCCAACGCTGTACCAAACAATACTGGAGTTTGACGCCCTGCTAAGAATTCTTCACGATCAAGCGGTTCATTTGCCATTTGAACTAATTCTAGTGACTCTTCAAATGCAGCCCAAGCTAATTCACCGACTTTTTCACGAAGGTCAGCATGGTCATAACCGTCACGAATTTCGATATCTGTAATGGTTGAACCAAAACCTGCTTTATAGACATAGAATTTTTCTTCGATCAGATTAAAAACACCCGCGAAGTCACGGCCTGTGCCTAAAGGCCAAGTTAAAGGTACGCATTTAATTTTCAGGACGTTTTCAATTTCGTCGAGGAGCTCGAGTGGCTCGCGAATTTCACGGTCCATTTTGTTAACGAAAGAAATAATCGGTGTGTCACGCATACGACACACATCCATCAATTTAATCGTACGATCTTCGACACCTTTCGCACCATCAATCACCATCAATGCTGAGTCTACGGCTGTAAGGGTACGATATGTATCTTCAGAGAAATCTTCATGCCCCGGTGTATCGAGCAGGTTGATCATTTTGTCTTTATAAGGGAACTGCATCACAGAGGTCGTGATTGAGATACCACGCTCTTTTTCCATTTCCATCCAATCTGATGTCGCAGCACGGTCAGATTTACGGCTTTTTACCATACCTGCAACTTGGATCGCTTGCCCCCACAACAATAACTTTTCCGTCATTGTGGTTTTACCCGCATCGGGGTGGGAAATAATGGCAAATGTACGTCGCTGAGCAACTTGCTCCGCTAACTCTTGCTTAAAGCTCATGAATAACACCTACTGCAGACATGCAGTTTAGAAGATCAAAAAAGATCAAAATAAAAATTGGCGATATTGTAGCAGATCAATACCGAATGTGAATGTGATGAATCAGAAACTGACCAGAAGTTAATAGTTCTTAAATGTGCTTTCTAAACGATCCACAGGTAATGGCATACCCAATAAATAGCCTTGTAATTGCTGACAACCTAAACGTTTTAAGATATCGGCTTGTTTTTGAGTTTCAACGCCTTCAGCTGTCACCACCAAACCTAAACGTTTAGCCAATACAATAATACTTTCTAAGATAATTTCATCTTTAGTATTGGGTGAAAGATTTCGAATAAATTCACGGTCAATTTTAAGCTCATCTACCGGGAGATTCTTTAAATATAAGAAGCTAGAATGACCAGTTCCAAAATCATCAATCGCAAGCCCAATCCCCAAATTACGTAGGCTCTCAAAAGTACGAATACTGACATCGATATGATGCATTGCTGTCGATTCAGTAATCTCAATAATTAAATGGGCTGGATCGATCTGGTATTGCGTGATTAAACATCTTAATGTATCTACCAGCGCTTTATGTTCAAATTGTACAGCTGATAAATTTACAGCGATCGGACAGAAAGGCAATTTCTTTTTTTGCCAAGCTTGAATCTGTATACACGCTTGTTCAAGAGCCCAGTAGCCCATTTTAATAATAAGACCTGTTTGCTCCGCACCCTCAATAAACATATTTGGTGCTAGAAGTCCTAGACTTGGATGCTTCCAACGAATTAAAGCTTCAACGCCACAAATTTTAAAATCTGCTGTGAATTTCGGCTGATAAAATAAAATGAATTGTTGTTCTTCAACAGCACGATACAAATCATTAATAAGTTTTGATTGGCTACGTGCGATTTCTTGTTGATCTAATGAATAGTTAAACACACTGTAAGTATTGCGACCTTGCTCTTTGGACATCAGCATTGCAGCATCAGCATTCACCAACAAATCATGTAAATCAGCACCATGATCTGGATAATAGACCACACCTAAACTTGCTGAGATATTGATTTCCTTCCCAGAAATCACAAAGCCTTCTTGGATTTTACTCAATACTAGATTGGCAACTTGATCAATTTGGTCTGTAGAAAAGTCTTCAACAACCAATAAAAACTCATCACCACCAATACGAATTAATTTTTGGTTTTTTTCGAGTAATGCATGAAGTCGATGTGCTAAATTCACTAAAAGCTGATCACCAATATGATGTCCAAAAGCATCATTTACTGCCTTGAAACGATCTAAATCAATATAAATGAATGCAACTTTATGATCTTTAGATTGGTGTAGTGAAAATAATGAAGTGGTGTAATCAAGCAAAAAAAGTCGATTTGGAAGTTTGGTCAAATTATCTTGAAGGGCAAGGCTTTCCAATTCCTTATTCATTTTGATTAATTGTTGATTTCGCTCTTCAAGTCGTAATTCTAAAATAGCGACAAAAAAACTGACCACTAAAACCAAGCAGGTGACAAATATAATGACAAAAAGTAATAAACCTTGACCTTCATGGAGTTGATTCAATGCTGCATATTTGGCATCCACGGGTTGGAAAGTCGCAGCCGCCATACCAATATAATGCATTCCCACAATACTAAAAGCGATCATGAATGCCACGGCAAGCTTGAAAGCCAATTTATTGTGATAGGTACGCTTATATTTAAACATCAGCCAGAATGACAATCCTGAACCACATACAGCAATCAGTACAGAAAAAATCACCAAAATGGTGTCATAACGAATAATGTAGTTGGGAACGATCAATCCCGCCATTCCAGTATAGTGCATACCTGAAATACCGAAACCCATCAGAAGTGCACCCAAAACCAATCTAGCCAAAGGAAGTGTAGATCTAGTCGTGAGCCATATGGCAAAAATTGAAGCGAGAGCTGCGATCACATAAGAGAATAGCGTTAAACCTATATCGAAACTATGATCTTCGGGTAAATGACAAGCCAGCATTCCAACAAAATGCATGACCCAAATCGCAAGACCAAATATCATGCCACTTACACCGAGCAGCACTTTTTGACCAACTGGGTTTTTGTGGGTACTAATGAGTTGTTCAAATGAAATAGCAATAAAGCAGACGATCACTGCCGCCACAGCAGAACCCGCCACCATTGCATAATCGTAACTCATATGAATCATATAGAGACTTATCCGTACCTGAACCTGTTTTTATTTTATTTAAACCCCAAAAGTACAGTAAATAAATGTAAGAAGGTTCAACTTTTTAATGAGCATTTGTCGCCTACAACAATATCACCATCTCATTGAACGTCAAGTTGTTTTTCGGCGATATCCATAAAAAATGGCGTATCGAAATACGCCATTTTTTAAGTAAAACTTAACAATAAATATTTTTATTTTTGCAAGGCAATGTAATCGAGCAAGATATGAGCTGATTCAGTGACAAATGCCTCTTCTTCAGGTAAAGGTGGGCGTTGATTAGTTTTCATCTTAGCACGCGATTCAGCCAAAGCTTCCATCGATGCCTGATAACTTTCCCAATTTGGATAAGCAGTTTTACCCATTGCTATACGGCGTTTATTTTCTTCTGCCAACGTTTCTTTTTCCAAAGCGATGAGTTCAGCTTTACGTTGATCGATATCCAACACGATTTGTTTATTCTCTTTAGCTTTCTGCGAAATCGCTTTACGCGCTTCTAAATACTTAAATTGAATATCATTCGCAACACGCTGTATTGAATGAGCAGCTAATTTTGGTACAAAGGCTTGCACTTCTCCCTCACGTTTGAAAGGAGCTGTAGGGATGGTATCCCACTCTAAAGCATTCTTAGCTTTACGCTCCCCAAACTCTTCATCGTAGATATCAACCAATTGAATATCAGGCACAACCCCTTTATTTTGTGTGCTTCCACCAGTAACACGGTAAAACTTTCGTTGCGTCAATGTCGCTTGACCATACGCTAAGCTGTCCAATTGAACTTGAGCTGTACCCTTACCTGTCGTAGTACTTCCAATCACAATCCCACGACCATAATCCTGCACAGCAGCTGAATAGATTTCACTTGCTGATGCAGAAGCCAGATTCACCATGACAGCCAATGGACCTGCGTAGGTTTGAGCGCCTCCATCACGATCTTCGAAGACACTGACGTTACCATTCCCATCCCGAATTTGAACCACTGGACCAGATTTAATCACTTGCCCAATCATTTTTGCCACTTCTTCGAGTGAACCGCCAGGGTTATTACGAAGATCAACGATAATGCCATCGACATTTTGCGCAGCTAAACTTTTCAATGCATTATTGGTATCTTCAGATACTGAACGATAGCTTTCACCAGCACGACGGGCACGGTAGTTGTAATAGAACGATGGAATTTCGACTACTCCAACTTTATGTTTCTTGCCATCACGTACAATTTCAACTGTTCTTGAACGTACACCCGCATCCTCTTCTTGAATCACATCACGTACGATAGTTACGGTACGTGCCTGACTCATAGATGCTCCAGGTCCGAGCAATTTAATGGTGACTTTAGTCCCACGCTTACCTCGGATCAATCCAACGATTTCAGAACTGGTCCATCCAATGACGTCGACCATTTTGTCACCGTCTTGCGCGACACCAATAATACGATCACCAGACTTGACCTGTCCCGTCTTAAACGCAGGACCACCATCTACGATCGTCTCGATACGCGTATAGTCTTCATTCCCGCGTTCTGGACGGATCGACACACCAATCCCCTCAAGCTGCAATGTGGTCTGACGATTTAACTCAATCGCATCGATTGGTGGGAAATAATTACTGTGCGGGTCATAAGTCGCTAACATAGCATTGAGCGTTTTTTCTAAAACGTCATCGCTTTTTGTACGCTTCATACGTTCTAATTGACGCATATAGCGCTTGGTCAAAGTCTGAACTGGCGTTAAATCTTCAGCTGAAGTGAGATCTTGCCCTGCTGCTAAAGAAGGATCATCTTTCAACGCTTTTTGCTTAGCCAAATCTTCTTCTTTAGCAATCGTTAAATTGATTAACTGAGACACCAGCATTTTGCGCCATTGATTTTCTTGCTCAGCTTTATTTTTGAAAAATGGAGCCTTTTCACGATCAGACTCGATAAACACATTAGGTTGATTTAGGTTTTGCGGTTTTTTTAACTCCGCCAACATAAACTCATAGAATGACTTTAAACGATCACGATATTGAGCGTGAATGGCATAAGGTCCTTCAAGGTTACCCGCTTTGAGCGCGGCTCCAAAAGTTGGTCCGTATTTTTTCTTATAGTTTGCCACTTCATCTGCCAAGAAAAGGCTATGGTCAGGATCAAGACTATCAATATACATATCAAAAATACGTTGTGAGGTCGTAGCATCTAAACGCATATTTAAATAGTGCTGACGATCCACCAAAGTTGCTAATTGTCTTGAAACTAAAGCTTGTTCTTGTGTGGGCTTTATATTCTGAACCTGTTGAACCGCTGGTTCATTCGCTGCGATCGCAACATTAATTGTATGACCAAAAAATAAACCACCAGTGGCAATGGCTACCGCGCAAGCGATTGTTTGAAGTTTCATAACGAATTTGTCTTTCCTTGGATAAACCAAATTTACACTATTGTTTTCAGATAGAAATATTAATATTCAAAACCTTAAACAACTTTTTTATTTCTGCCGTATAGTTTTATCATAATCTGTACGGAGAAAATGTAGCAAATCATTGCAAAATTCGGGTATTGTTTTCTCTTTTAAAATTAGAATCACGGATTCCACTATGATTGGCGCATTGATGCTTGATATTGAGGGCACAACACTTAATCAAGAAGATATTCAACTCCTACAATCTCCACAAGTTGGTGGAGTCATTTTGTTTGGAAGAAATATTGAATCACCTCAACAAGTTCGCGCCTTAACGGATCATATGCGCCAAGTTCGTCCCGATATTTTAATTGCAGTCGATCAAGAAGGCGGACGCGTACAACGTTTAAAACAAGGCTTCACTCTCCTTCCTGCCATGGGACGTTTCGGTGAGCTCTATTTAAGTCAGCCAGAACGATCAATTGAATTGGCTGAACAATGCGGTTGGCTCATGGCTACCGAAGTTCTTGCAGTCGGGATCGATTTCAGCTTTGCACCTGTATTAGACCTTAACGACATCAGCGATGTTATTGGTGACCGTGCTTTTGCTAAAAATATCTCAGATATCATCCCTTTAGCCCAAGCCTTTATGCAAGGTATGAAACGCGCTGGTATGGCAACCACGGGGAAACACTTCCCTGGCCATGGCTCGGTTAAAGCAGATTCACATATTGCGGCAGCTGTGGATACACGAAGTTATGCTGAAATTGAAGCTCAAGATATGCAAAGCTTTATTCAACTCCAACCTCAACTTGACGCACTCATGCCAGCACATGTGATTTATGAAAAAGTAGATCCAAATCCTGCTGGTTTTTCTCAGTATTGGGTTCAAAAAGTACTTCGTGAAACACTTCAGTTTGACGGTGTCCTGTTTTCTGATGACTTAAGTATGCAAGCAGCTTGTGTTGCAGGTGGTGCAGATGCTCGCATCAAAGCCGCGCTTGAAGCTGGCTGTGATATGGGCTTAGTCTGCAATAATCGGGAATCTGCATGTGTCGCGCTCAGTGCCATAGAGAGTTATCCATTGCCGAACCAAGAACGCTTAGAGCGTATGCGCGGTAAGATTCAAGAGATTCGCATTGGTGAACAACTTGACTTAGGCAACGAATGGAAATCTGTCAAAAAGGTCATTGAAGATTTTAGACAATCATTTTAATAATACAGGGAGCATTCTAATGCTCCCTTTATCTTGACCAATCCAATAATAATCATAGCCAAGGATGTGTATGTCTCAATCAAAACAATCAAAGCACCGTCATATTTCGTTTACTGCTCACTACACTGGCTATATTTGGTACCAAATGGGTATCTCTCACGAAGCATTTGCGACTTCGAAAGGTAAAGCGTTGGTGCAATTCGCTCACCCTTTTGAAAGTATGGCTGAGAAGTTTATCGGTGGAAGTATGCGTTCAACCCTGAAGACACGACATACATTATTAGACGATCACTTAAAATTATTAATCAAACAATATCCAAACCTGCAAATTTTAGAAATTGCAGCGGGACTTTCACCTCGTGGTTGGTGGTTTAGATCCCATTATCCCGAAATAGATTATCGCGAATTAGATTTACCAGACATGGCTACCACAAAACAATCCGCTTTGAATAAAATCGATCCCGAAAGCCCTAAAGTTTTATCAGCAGACTTATTCACGGATGATTTCAAAACAGCTTTTGACGAATTCGACCCAACACGACCGCTAGTGATTATCAGTGAAGGATTAATCAATTATTTTAATCAAGATTTACTCAAACAATTGCTGAATTCGATTGTGCGTTTTGGTCAACCATTCCAAACGCTTCATTATTTAACTGACCTTTATCCCGAGCCTGTGCAACATAAACTGGCTAACTTAATTTGGTCGAGCAGCAAATTACTCAAATACGCTTCAAGAAGTGCATTTACCTTCCACTTTAAAGACCCTTTAGAGGTACAGCACTTTTTTAAACTGTCAGGTTTTACTGAAGTTGAAGTCATTCAACCTCAACTGTATTTTGAAAAAAAGAATCAAAATATGGATACAGATCAGCATCTTGGTGATCTAGTATGGATGATTCATGCAATAAAATAATGATTCGTTCGTAGCAATATTACGAAGTATCTATTTTTTGATTCAAATGAATTCAATGACAGCCTAATCCACGCTGTCATTGTGTTTATGGGTATCTATAAATTGAAGTAAGCGATCAGCTACTTCAAAATAACCATGCTTGAATAATGCTCTTACTTCATTTCCAATAAAATCGAACATTAAACATTCGACAGCAAAATGTCCTTGCTCATCCTCAAATTCAATTGCAAAACTTCGAGCATTTGCCTGTAATACTTCAACTTGAGATGGGTCATCCAAAAAGAATGATACACCAAAGTAATTCAGGTCTTTAATTTCAACTTCAAAACGTTGTGCATTTGTTTGATGAATTAAAACAGAATGTGCATTTTTAAGGGCAAATCGAACTTCTCCTCTACGATCCAAAGATTGCATTTGGTCTTTATCTAAATAAATGATCCCATCTAGATTATGAATCGATTCGCCTTTTAAGAAACTGGTAAAAAGATTCATGGTTTCTTTTCGGCGTTGCAGTTGAGGCACATGATCCGCATTTGCAATCATTGCAAACTCAACATCAGGACATTGCAAGGCAAAATTCGCATTCTCAAATGGCAAAGTAAAACTATCGAATTGACCACATGCTACCAATGTTTTACACATCGGTATTGGAACATGGGAAAGACGCAATAAACGATTACAGTTGATTTCATATCGCTCACGCTCAGCGATATCAAACTCAGACATCTGCTTATAAAAAAGTCGTTTAGCTGTTGGAGACATACGCGTTTGATCTAATTTTGCATGATTCACCAAGTACAAAATGACAGCCTGACCAAACTCATCCATACGTTGCTCTTGCATCAATATTAATGACTCTTCAAGCAACATACGCCAGCTTTTACGCGTCTTCTGCATGACGCCCATCAGAATCAATCGATCTACCAGTTCTGGGCGATAATGAGCAAAACAGGAAGCAACCACAGAGCCTAATGACATCCCCATGACAGAGACTTTCTTAATCTCCACCAAATCCAACCATTGACCTAACATTTTTGAAAGCTCTGGTAGCTCTAGAGTACCAGCAGAAATTCCAGTATCACGATTGTGGATTTGTTGATTTGAACCTAAAGATGGTAAGTCGATTAAAATAACAGGTCCTTTCTCGAAGAGCTGTTCAACGCAATATTTATATGAATTAAAATTTTGAAATGCGCCTCCGACAATCAGCGTTGGCGTCTGGTACAGTGTTTCTGGCGATGCGATCGCCATATATTCAATTTTCCAGCCATCAATCCATGTGGTTCGTGGCGGCTCTTTAAAACTATTTTTATGGTACAGATCAAAAAAATGAGTGCTGTCTTCAGCTGAATAATCTTCAAGCTCCATTTTTATCATGGAATTCATTCCCTTATCTCCATTTGGCTTTATTGTTTTGTTTTCACAGCCGTTAATTTGATCATACTCTCAATTCGTTATGATTATGCAACATAATTAACATTCATTTCATTTTATACAGATGCATGAAATCTGCGCAATGCAAGAATTCACCTTTTATCTTTTTTAACTGCCGTTAGGTTCTAAAAATAGTTACAAGTTTTATCAACTTAGCTTTTTTCGCTGATAAACATAGATTGTTGTCATCTGCGCTGCTACTATTTGAATGAGATTTTAAAATGATCAGTTAAACTGCTATGCAAGACTCCATCGAACAGTACATGCAAGTCGTCGGTCAGAATGCGCGTGAAGCTTCACGCTTTTTGGCTGGCTCTTCGACTTTTGAACGAAATAATGCTTTGACGGCAATCCATACCGCTTTGGAAGACCATCAAGCTCAAATTCTAGCTGCGAATAAACTAGACATGACTCGTGGTCATGAAAACAATTTAGACAGCGCATTACTCGATCGTTTGGAACTTACACCCACACGCTTCAGTGGAATGTTACAAGGTCTTAAAGATGTCATCAGTTTAATTGATCCCATTGGTGAAATTACTGACCTAGCTTATCGCCCGTCTGGTATTCAGCTTGGAAAAATGCGAGTGCCTTTAGGTGTCGTAGGTATGATTTATGAATCACGTCCTAACGTCACTCTAGAAGCAGCCTCTTTAGCGATTAAGTCTGGCAATGCCATCATTCTTCGCGGTGGTTCAGAGGCATTAGAGTCAAACAAAGCCATTGCTACCGCAATTCAAAAAGGTTTAGAGCAAGCTGGTGTACCAGTTAACGCAGTCCAAGTTGTCAATACAGCAGATCGTGCTGCAGTTGGGCAATTGATTACCCTCTCTGAGTATGTTGACGTTATTGTTCCACGTGGTGGCAAAGGCTTAATTGAACGTATTACACGTGAAGCGACTATTCCTGTAATCAAACATCTTGATGGTAACTGTCACGTCTTCGTTGAGGCCCAAGCAGATCTACAAAAAGCATTGCCAATTGCGTTAAATGCAAAAACTCATCGCTATGGCGTATGTAATGCCATGGAAACGCTGCTGGTTGATGAAAAAGTTGCTGATGACTTTCTGCCTCGCATTGCTGAACTTTATGCTGAAAAACAAGTTGAGTTGCGTGGTTGCTTGAAAGTCAAAGCAATTTTAGGTGAACAGATTAAAACTGCGACCGAAGAAGACTGGTATGAGGAATATCTAGGACCTATTTTAGCGGTTAAAGTGGTCAGTGGCGTTGAAGAAGCAATTTTGCATATCAATAAATACGGATCGCATCACACTGATTCGATTATTACTGAAAACTTTAGCACGGCCCGAAAATTCCTTACTCGCGTCGATTCAAGTTCGGTCATGGTTAATGCCTCTACTCGTTTTGCTGATGGTTTTGAATATGGTTTAGGTGCTGAAATCGGCATTTCAACAGATAAAATTCATGCCAGAGGTCCAGTCGGATTAGAAGGACTCACCTCACAAAAATGGATTGTTTTAGGCGATGGCCAAATCCGTCAATAAATCTAACTTAAAAAAACAAAGCCCTTTGAGTAAAGGGCTTTGTTTTTGAGTGATTCAACTCTTCATAACGAAATAAAAAACGTATAAATTAAATCAATTACAAACCAGAAGTGGTATATAAAAAATACAATACATGCTATGTTTTACGCATACAATTTAATTAAAACATAACCATCATTTATTTAATAAATGAATAAAGAAAGACTATAAATTTTAATTATTATCGCCTTAGTGGTCGATAGTGCTTAAGTCTAATCACCTAAAGTCTATCTAGGACAATAAAAAAACGCATGATACAAATGCTTCACGATCAAGAAATAACATTTTTTGTTCATTTGGAAGAAAACAAACGAAATATTAAAATTGCCAGTAAAG
Organism: Acinetobacter sp. YH16032; assembly: GCF_013417345.1. Taxonomy (NCBI): domain Bacteria; kingdom Pseudomonadati; phylum Pseudomonadota; class Gammaproteobacteria; order Moraxellales; family Moraxellaceae; genus Acinetobacter; species Acinetobacter sp. YH16032. Next base: position 17,580 of record NZ_VPEE01000010.1, read on the forward strand.
GAACACACCATGCCTCATTCAGTTCTTATCATCAATTGCGGTTCTTCTTCGATCAAGTTTGCATTATTACTTAAAGATCAAGATTTCCGAATTCACGGTCTTGCTGAAAACTTAGGTACGCCAGAAGCGCGCATCAAAGGCGTGACTGTAGGCAACGAACCAGTTGATATTCGTATTCCAAATGCAGACCATAAAGAAGCACTTGAAGTTGGATTATCTCGCTTAGCGAATCACAAGCCTGATGCCATTGGTCATCGTATTGTACATGGTGGTTCTTTAACTCAAGCAGAGTTAATCACCGATGAAATTATTGAAAAAATCCGTGAAGCAACACCTTTAGCTCCATTACATAATCCTGCACATCTCGTTGGGATCGAAGCGACTAAACGTTTGTTCCCAGACTTACCGCAGGTTGCAGTGTTTGATACAGCGTTCCATCAAACAATGCCAGCGCATGCCTATCGTTATGCGGTACCAAAATTTTTATACACTGAACATAATGTTCGCCGCTATGGATTCCACGGTACGAGCCATGCCTATGTATCAGATCGTGGTTCTGAGCTTGCTGGTAGTTTCCGTGAAGGTGGTTGGCTCACCGCTCATTTAGGCAATGGTAGTTCTACTTGTGCAATTTGGAATGGTAAAAGTGTTGATACCTCTATGGGATTAACGCCACTCGAAGGTTTAGTGATGGGTACCCGTAGTGGTGATGTAGACCCAAGTTTACATAATTTTTTAGCCAAAAACCTAGGATGGGACATTTACAAAATTGACAGAATGCTCAATAGCCAATCTGGTTTATTAGGACTTTCAAACCTGTCAAACGATATGCGAACACTTATCGAAGCTTCAGAAGAAGGCAATGAAGATGCTGCACTTGCTATTGAAGTATTCTGCTATCGTCTTGCTAAATCATTAGCAGCACTTAGCTGTGGTTTACCTCGTCTTGATGGCTTATTCTTCACAGGTGGTATTGGTGAAAACTCAGCATTTATTCGTGAAAAAACATTATCTTATTTGCCACATTTTGGTTTTAACTTTAGTAAAGAAAAAAATGACCAATTAGCTCGCGGTACAGAAGGTCGCATTGATAATGGTACTGGTCCGCAAATTTGGGTCATTCCTACAGATGAAGAAGGACGTATTGCACAAGAAACAGAACATGTGGTGAATCAAATCGGAGATGTGAATTCATCTGAAAAAAAGTCTGAACTTGAAACCACGACTGCTTAAGTAGTCGCCCACGCAGACATATTTATTTTTTATTTTTAGATATAGATTTTGATGATATGAAAACAATTGTACTTGTTCCAACTGGTGAAGGTGTAGGTCTGACATCAGCGTGTTTAGGCTTAATTTATGCACTTGAGTGTCAAGGTGTAAAAGCTGGTTTTGTGAAGCCATTTTCACAAGAAGTACATGCTGAAAATTTCGATCGCACCACAGCGTTATTCCGCCATGTTTCTCAGAACGAAACAGTTGAACCAATCTCATATCAAAATGTAGTTCAGCAATTAAATGCTGGTGAAAGTGATGAGTTATTAGAAGAAGCTGTTCGTCTACATCGTCAAATTGCTAAAAAACATGATCTTATTATTGTGGAAGGGTTAGTTCCAAACAGTCGTGATAGTTTTGCATCTGAACTGAATGCTCAACTTGCTCAAGCACTAGATGCGAAAGTCATCATTGTGAGCAATGCTGATATCAAACAACCAGCCTATACAGCAGAAAAAGTAGAAACCCAATTACGTAATTTTGGTGGAGCAAACAGCAACCGAACAGCTGGTGTGCTGTTCATGCGAACCAAAGGTCTGTCCGAGGAGTCTGCACAGATTCCAGTGACCATTGATCCAAGTCTGCGTCTGACACAAGAGACTCAACAATTTGTTGGGGAAATTCAAAAAACACATCCACTGATTGGTTCCAAACAACTTCCTGTTATTGCATTAGTACCATTTAGTAATACTTTAAGTGTGCCGCGAATGTCTGATATCGCGCAACATATTCAAGCAGAATGGATTAACTTAGGTGAGGCTGCACAACGACGTGTTCTGCATAGTAGCCTGATCGCTTCAAATATCGAGCGCGAACTGCACAAATTCACGGCAGGAGAACTGATTATTAGCGCATCAGATCGTATTGATGTCTTACTTGCAAGTAGTTTAGCAAGCAGCAATGGTATTCCTCTTGCAGGTTTAGTACTGACTGAACATTATGCGCCTAATCAACAAGTACTGGCTTTCTGCCAAGCTGCGATAAAACAGGGCTTACCTATTTTACACACACCACTGAGTACATTTGAAACAGCGACTCAATTGGCTAATTTAAGCAATGAAATTCCTGTAGATGATACTGCTCGCGCTGAACAAGTCACTCGATTTGTATCTAGCCATATTGATGCGGATTGGGTAACGCAGTTGCTGAATGGCTCATACCAACCACGACTTTCTCCATCTGCATTCCGTCATGAGTTGGTACAAAAATCAATTGCAGCGAAGAAAAGAATTGTTCTTCCTGAAGGTGATGAACCTCGTACGATTCAAGCAGCCGCGATCTGCCAATCACGTGGTATTGCTCACTGTATCTTACTGGCAAAACCAGAAGCAGTTTTAGATGTAGCCAAAGCTCGAGGGATTGAATTACCTGATGATTTAGAAATTATTGATCCAGATCTCATCCGGGACAACTATGTTGCACCAATGGTTGAGTTGCGTAAAGGCAAGTTAAATGAACTGCAAGCGAAAGAACAGTTACAAGATACAGTGGTTCTTGGAACCATGATGCTAGCACTAGATCAAGTGGATGGATTAGTTTCAGGTGCAGTTCATACCACAGCCAATACAGTTCGCCCTGCATTTCAGTTGATTAAAACGGCACCTGATTACTCTTTAGTTTCGTCTGTTTTCTTTATGTTATTACCAGATGAAGTGTATGTTTATGGTGACTGTGCAATCAATCCAGATCCTAATGCAGAGCAACTTGCTGAAATCGCGATTCAATCTGCCGACTCAGCCAAAGCGTTTGGTATTGATCCACGTATTGCCATGATTTCATATTCAACAGGAACATCTGGCACAGGTGCTGATGTTGAAAAAGTTGCTGAAGCAACACGCATCGCAAAACAACGTCGTCCAGATTTATTGATTGATGGCCCCCTTCAATATGATGCTGCATCTGTCGAAAGTGTGGGACGTTCTAAGGCTCCTGACTCTCAAGTGGCTGGACGCGCCAATGTCTTTATTTTCCCAGATCTTAATACAGGTAATACCACCTATAAAGCTGTTCAGCGCTCTGCAAACGTTGTAAGTGTTGGACCAATGTTGCAAGGTTTAAATAAGCCGGTCAACGACTTATCTCGAGGAGCTTTGGTCGATGACATTGTTTTCACTATTGCACTCACCGCTATTCAAGCAGATCAACAATCTGCTTAATTAAATTAGATGCCTTTTTGTGATGATTAAAAAGGCATCTTCAAAACGTTTCTATGGTACACATAAAATGACAAATTAACCGTACGTTTCAAGTAATATTTTGATAAAGATAGTTCATCTCATTCTTAATCTTCATTCATGACCCTACAACAATTTAATTATTTTCTATTCGATGTACTCAACGTTTCTCCTGACTCATCAACAGGATTAATTCGATTTGCATTTTTTATTGCACATGATCTGTTTTATTTTGTGATCTGTTTTTTCTTTATTGGATGGTTCTTAGTCAGTAAAAATACGAAAGAAACTCTGCTTAGAATATTCTTTGTGACTATTTTAGCATTCGCTACAAGTCAGCTAATTTCTCACTTTATTTATAGCCCTCGCCCCTTTGCCATCCCCATAGGAATGACGCTACTTGAACACAAAGCAAATGGATCATTTCCTAGCGATCATATGTTATTTTTCAGCTCTGTAGCTTTTGGTTTTTTATTTTCTCGATGTTTTAAACTTGCCGCAATTTTTTTTGTATTTGCATTAAGTGTCGCATGGTCGCGTATTTATCTTGGCGTTCACTTCCCTCTTGATATGATCGGTGCATTTTATCTTGCTTTTATCATCAACTTTTTTGGGATTTATATTTGGAAAAAATTTGGATCTCAAATATTTTTATTTATCTATGATATTTATCAACGTATTTTTAAGCATTGGATTAATATTGGTTTAATTCGTTGAGATTAATTTTTATACATAAACTATTCATTAAATCATAAATATTTTTATTATAAAAAGATTTCTAAATTAATTATTTTTTTTAAAAAACAATCACATTAAGGTAGATGTATTCATAATGAGAGCATCAATCCATGTCGAAAAAACTTCATCTTGCTGGTTTCACCATGGCTTCACATGTCACGCATAGTCATTCTGCGTGGCGACATCCTGAAAGTCGAATTGATTTTACACGAGCCTCCTACTATCACGAAATTGCCAAGACATTAGAAAGGGGGAAATTTGATTTTGTCTTTTTTGCAGACATGCTTGCTTTTCCAGAACGATTTGGGAATTCAATTGAAGCATCGATTCAAAAAGGCGTTCAATTTACAGCAAGCCTCGACCCTCTTCACGTTGCAACAAGTATTGCCGCTGTTACAAAATATCTAGGGGTTGCTGTCACTAAATCAGTCACACATTTTAGTCCATTTGACATCGCTCGTGCGTTCGGAACGATTGATCATTTATCAAATGGTAGAATAGGCTGGAATATTGTTACTTCATTAAATGAAGCTGAGAGCAAAAATTTTGGACACTTAGATATTTTAGACCGATCCTTACGTTACGACCGTGCTGAGGAATTTGTTGACCTCGCTTTGAAACTTTGGAACAGTTGGGAAGCAGATGCAATACTTGCAGACAAAGAATCTGGTACATTTGCAGACCCTAACAAGATCAATATTACAGGGCATAAAACTAGCAACTTCAATGTGCAAGGTCCGCTTTCTGTTCCTAGATCTCCACAACGTCGCCCAGTATTTTTCCAAGCTGGGGCATCAGATCGTGGTCGTGATTTTGCTGCAAAATGGGGAGAAGCGATCTTTGAAATTGATCCAACCAGTGAAGGTCGTAAAGCATTTTATCAAGATCTGAAACGTCGAGCGATCTCCCATGGTCGTAATCCTGATCAAATTAAGATTTTTCCTGCATTCATTCCATTTATCGGCGAAACTAAAGAAGCAGCACTAGCTCAGCAAAAATTTCACAATGAAAAGGCTGACCCAATTTCTGGTTTAATTACTTTGTCAGCTCATACTGATCATGATTTTTCTCAATATCATTTAGATGAAGGTATCTCCAACATTGAGGTACCAGGTTCGCAAGGCTTGTTCAACCTCGCTAAACGGCTTTCTGATAAAGATAATCTAACCATTCGTGATATAGGTCAACTTTACGCTCAAGGTGTTTTACTTCCTCAACTGATTGGAACTGCGGAACAAATAGCGGATCAGATTGAAGAAATTTTCCATAGTGAAGAAGCCGATGGCTTCTTGATTTCACCATCTTACACACCAGGTACTTTTATAGATTTTGTTGATCATGTTGTACCTATTTTACAACAGCGTGGTTTACATAAAACGGAGTACGAAGGTGAAACATTAAGAGAAAACCTAGGATTGAAAGATGCACCATATAGACCAACGGCAAAAAATAATTCAGATTTTCAGCAACATAAGCAAGATGTAGCTTGACTTCGAAATCTTAAAAAATTGAAGAATTTTAAAAATAAAATTTATTTCCAAACAGGATTAATTTATTCATTAATCCTGCTTTTATATGAGTTAATAAAGTTAGAACTAACTCTAACCTCTTTTAAATTATTTAGAAAAATAACCCTCAGTGTTCCCAATTAAACTTTCGCCCAATTCCTCAGCAAAAAAGCCACAATTGAATCATTTTGTCTTATAATTTAGCCCGCTAGCTATCAGCCCGCTCAAGAGATATTTGTATGACAACTATTATCAAGCAAGACGACTTGATCACATCCGTTAAAGATGCGCTTCAGTTCATTTCTTACTATCATCCACAAGACTTCATCCAAGCAATGAGTCGTGCGTATGACCGTGAAGAAAACAAAGCAGCCAAAGATGCGATCGCACAAATCTTAATCAACTCACGTATGTGTGCCGAAGGTCACCGTCCGATCTGTCAAGATACTGGTATCGTCAACGTATTCGTTGAAGTGGGCATGGACGTTAAATTTGATTTAACAATGAGCTTAGACGACGCGATTAACGAAGGTGTTCGCCAAGGTTACTTAGAAAACTCTAACGTACTTCGTGCATCTGTACTTGCTGATCCTGCTTTTGGCCGTAAGAATACGAAAGACAACACCCCTGCTGTGATCTACCATAAACTTGTTCCAGGTAACAAAGTAGATATCACTGTTGCAGCAAAAGGCGGTGGTTCAGAAAATAAATCTAAACTTGCAATGTTAAACCCATCTGATTCAATCGTGGACTGGGTACTGAAAACTGTACCAACCATGGGTGCAGGCTGGTGTCCTCCTGGTATGCTTGGTATTGGTATCGGTGGTACTGCTGAAAAAGCCATGATGCTTGCAAAAGAAGCATTGATGGAAGAGATCAACATGGACGAACTACTTCGTCGAGGTCCGCAAAATAAACTTGAAGAACTTCGTATCGAAATCTTCGAGAAAGTAAATGCTTTAGGTATCGGTGCACAAGGTCTTGGTGGCTTAACGACTGTTCTAGACATCAAAATTAAAGACTACCCTTGTCACGCTGCGGGCAAACCAGTGGGTATGATTCCGAACTGTGCTGCGACTCGTCACGCACACTTCACACTAGACGGTACAGGTGTTGCAAATATTATTGCACCTAAACTTGAAGACTATCCTGAAGTCACTTGGGACTCATCTTCTTCTAAACGTGTTGACTTAGATAACATCACACAAGAAGAAATGAACTCTTGGAAACCTGGTGATACACTTCTTCTTAACGGTACAATCTATACAGGTCGTGACGCTGCGCACAAACGTATGGTTGATATGTTAAACAACGGTGAAGAGCTTCCTGTAGACCTTAAAGGTAAGTTCATTTACTACGTTGGTCCTGTTGATCCAGTGGGTGACGAAGTTGTAGGTCCTGCAGGTCCAACAACTGCAACACGTATGGATAAGTTCACACGTCAAGTTTTAGAAGCAACTGGTCTTTTCGGTATGATCGGTAAAGCGGACCGCGGTCCTGCTGCGATCGAAGCAATTAAAGACAATAAAGCAACTTACCTCATGGCTGTAGGCGGTGCTGCATATCTCGTATCTAAAGCAATTCGTGAAGCGGAAGTTGTCGCTTTTGAAGATTTAGGTATGGAAGCAATCTATAAGTTCGTGGTTAAAGATATGCCTGTATCTGTTGCAGTAGACGTTAAAGGTACATCAGTTCACGCAACTGCACCAAAAATTTGGCAGGCTAAAATTGGTAAAATTCCAGTTGTAGATGCAGCTGCACAATAAATAATATTCGACTTGTCTCAAGTTCAAAAAGCACTCTATCATTAGGGTGCTTTTTTATACCGAGAATACTCATGAAAATTTTAAGAACATTATTTTTGAGCGGATGCATGATCTGCTCACCTGCGGTTATGGCAGCTCAAGCGACTGATCAACAAATCGAAAAACTCATACAAGTATTGAATTTAGATCAGCTCTTACAAAGTACGCTTAAACAAATCCGACCTCAAATTGATCAACAGGCCTATAGCATTGTTCAAAATATTGTTAAGGCCGAAAAATTAACACCACAACAACAAGTTATTGCCAATGAACTGGCTGATAAAATTCACCAAGAAAATATTAAGCAAACTTCTTGGGAAAAACTTAAACCGATCTATCTCAAAATTTATAAAGATGTCTATGATGCCCAAGAAGTTCAAGCCCAGATCGACTTTTATTCCTCTCCAACAGGTCAATCCATTTTAAATAAAGGTCCACTTGTTGCTCAAGAATCCATGAAAATCCTGAATCAACAACTTGCAGGCTCTTTACAATCTACAGAAAAGAATTTTGCTGAAGTCCAAAAGAAATTAGAACAACTACAAAAACAAAGTATTCATACTGACTCGAAATAAGCTAAAAACCATTCTGCTGAATCAGAGTTACCATGTGCGTGGATCATATATCTTAAAAGGTTCTGTTAAGCGCACATCATCACTGGCTTTATATTCTTTATTTTTAATTTTTTCTTTTGATTTTTGCAATGTTCCGTTCGGTTGAATAACGGCAACATAGTTAAGCCCAGGCGTTTTCAACTGAGTCATGCCAATTTCTCTTAATGCCTGTTTTGTTGGCATTTGCATCAATGGTCCAACTCTGAGGAGATCTTCACTACCATTTGGTCCACCTCGAAACTGTTCTTCTTCATATTTTAAGAAATACTGCTGCCCCGCTTTAACACTAAAACTTGCAACCAAAGGTTTTTGAAAATGCATCACAGTTAAAGGTCGACTGATACTAAGTTGATAATCCCCTTCAGCCAGCTCTATCCAATAATAATGATTGCTGATTAAACTCGGAATGCGCTTACCATTTAGAAAAAAACTCGGTGCAATAATTTCCTGACGATTCCACTTACTATCAGGACGGTACAGATACAACACTGCGGCTTGCTGATGTTGAGGTTTTACACGGCTGAAAAACTGTCCTGGTTTTTGATTTACCCATGAGCCCAGATCAAATCCTGCAACTTTATATTGAGCTAGCTTCTGAGATACAAAAGTTTTTTTCTCACTAAAATCTACCGGTTTTAACGTTGAAACCACATGAGTTTGATTATTTTCGTTAAGCCCTTTATGTGTCTGACATGCCACAAGAAACAGACTCAAAGCACACACTGCTACGGTTGATCGCATGATTATCCCTCATCACGAATACTTTTTATTCTATGTCATATTTTTGTTATCGTTAGATTATCATCTCAATCCGAGATTAAAAACAAAAAACGCGCAAAAAGTGGGACTTTTTACGCGTTTCAGATGAATTACAATCAATTAAGCAGATTTAGTATCTAAAATCTTTAAATCGACCTTTTCTTCAACTTGTTGTTCTTGTTTAGGTTGGCGCTCAGTTCGATATTCTGGTTCAGCATTTTCATTGATCACAGCTTCATTGATCACAACAGTACCAATATCAGAGCGACTTGGTAAATCGTACATCGTATCGAGTAAGACGTTTTCAAGAATTGAACGTAAACCACGTGCACCTGTATTACGCTCAAGTGCTTTTTTCGCAACAGCTCGCAATGCTGAATCTTCAAATAATAGATCAACATCTTCCATTTCGAACAAGTATTGATACTGACGCGTTAATGCATTTTTTGGTTCAGTCAAAATTTGCATTAATGCTTCTTCGTCCAATTCTTCGAGCGTTGCAATCACTGGCAGACGACCAATGAATTCAGGGATTAAACCAAATTTCACAAGATCGGCAGCTTCTACCTGACTAAATAATTCAGATAACTTCTTAGAGTCATCTTTAGTCTTCACGTCAGCAGTGAAACCAATTCCACCTTTTTCTTGACGCTGTTGCACGACACGCTCCAAACCAGAGAATGCACCACCGCAGATGAACAGGATATTAGACGTATCAATTTGAATGAACTCTTGCTGTGGATGCTTACGACCACCTTGAGGTGGAATTGAAGCTACCGTGCCTTCGATCATTTTTAAAAGCGCTTGTTGAACACCTTCACCTGAAACATCACGTGTTATTGAAGGATTTTCAGACTTACGGGTAATCTTATCGATCTCGTCGATATAAATGATACCCTTCTGTGCTTTCTCAACATCGTAATCTGCTTTTTGTAGCAATTTTTGAACGATATTCTCAACATCTTCACCAACATAACCAGCTTCAGTTAATGTCGTTGCATCAGCCATCGCAAATGGCACATCTAATAAGCGCGCTAAAGTTTGCGCCAACAAAGTCTTACCCGAACCTGTTGGTCCTATGAGTAAGATATTGCTTTTAGCAAGTTCTACACGATCTTCTGACTTTGCAGTTGATTGAGTCACTTTAAGACGTTTATAGTGGTTATATACCGCAACAGAGAGCGTTTTTTTCGCAGTGTCTTGACCAATCACATATTGATCTAAAGCTGCACGAATTTCATGCGGCTTAGGTAATGGACGAGTTGCCCATTCACCAGTTTCGACTTGCTGGCTCGTCTGAACTAAATCTAAGCATACATCTACACATTCATTACAAATGTAAGCGTCCTCGCCTGCAATGAGTTTACCCACTTCAGACTGCGTTTTACCGCAAAATGAACAATGCTTTTGTCCTTGAGGATTTTCAGACATCTTCACTCCAAATAAATTTCTATGCTTTACAGCTTAAAGTTGCGGACGTTTCGTTAAAACTTCATCGACCAAACCATATTCTTTTGCAGCTTGAGCGGTCATAAAGTTATCACGGTCTGTATCACGTGCAACAGTTTCATAATCTTGGCCACTGTGTTCAGCCATTAGACGGTTCAAACGCTCTTTAATAAATAGAATTTCACGTGCATGAATTTCAATATCTGAAGCTTGACCACGGAAACCACCCAATGGTTGGTGAATCATAACACGAGCGTTTTCTAAGCAGTAACGTTTACCCTTAGCACCAGCATTCAATAAAAAAGCGCCCATTGAGGCTGCTTGGCCCATACAATATGTCACGACATCTGGTTTGATGAATTGCATCGTATCGTAAATTGCCATACCCGCAGTCACTGAACCACCAGGTGAGTTAATGTACAGATGAATATCTTTTTCTGGATTCTCAGCTTCTAAGAACAACATTTGCGCAACGATTAAGTTCGCCATATTGTCTTCAACTTCACCCGTTAAGAAAATTACACGTTCGCGCAAAAGACGCGAGAAAATATCAAAAGAACGCTCACCACGAGATGATTGCTCTACGACAACTGGAACCAAAGCATTATCAATTGTTGGAACATACATACGTTATTTATTCCTGAATTTTTTGTCACTCAATACATTTTCACAATATGAGGGATAATTGTCGAAAATGCAAAATATTCACCATTAAATATCAGATATTTTTTAATTAGGCTTTGTGAATACAGGACAAGTTGATCCATATTTTTTACAAGAAAAAAGGCGCGTTAAGCGCCTCTTCCTTCGGATAACCGATTAGCCTTGTTGACGAGCTTGTTGTTCTTTCAACAATTCTTCATAGCTAACAGCTTTATCAGTTACTTTAGCAGACGCTAAGATGTGATCTACAACTTGGTCTTCTAAAACAACAGCTTCGATTTGTGCACGTTGTTGCTTATCATTTTTGAAGTATTCAATAACTTCTGTAGGATCTTCATAAGAAGTCGCCATATCTTCGATATAAGCTTCTACACGTGCTTGATCAACTTCGATTTTTGCTTCAGCAAGAATACTGCTCACCAAAACACCTAATTTTACTGATTTTTCAGCTTGCTCTTTGAATAATTCATCTGGAAGCATGCTTGAATCAAATGCTTTAGCGCCTTGAGCACCAAACTGTTGAGTAAACTGTTGGATCATTTGTTGACGTTGACGGTCAATTTCTTGAGACAACATAGATGCAGGTACTTCGATTTCATTTGCAGCTACAAGCGCATCAAAAGTTGCACCTTTCACTTGATTGCGAAGACCGTTTTTCACTTCACGTTCCATATTTTTGCGAACGTCAGCTTTTAACTTCTCAACACCTTCTTCTTCAGTTAAACCAAAGATTTTTAGGAATTCAGCATCTACGTCAGGAAGCTTTTGTTTTTCAACAAGCTTAACTGTGATTTTGAATTGAGCTGATTTACCTGCAAGGTTTTCTGCTTGGTAATCTTCAGGGAAAGTTACATCAATTACTTTCTCTTCGCCTTTCTTCATACCAACGATACCGTCTTCGAAGCCAGGGATCATACGACCAGAACCTAATACAAGTTTGAAGTCTTCAGCAGAACCACCTTCAAATTTTTCGCCGTCAATAGAACCTTCGAAATCAAAAGTAACTTGCATGTCTTTTTTAGCCATGCCTTTTGTTTCAGTCCAAGTCGCGCGTTGCTTTTGAAGATTTTCGATCATTTGATCTACATCTTTATCATTTACTTCAGTAGATTTACGTTCAACTTCTAAACCGTCAAACTTAACTGAAACTTCTGGGTAAACTTCAACAGTTGCTTCATAAACTAAAGCATCTTCTTTGTTTTCAACTTTTTCAATGTTAGGCATGCCTACAGCATTGATTTTCTCTTGTTGAATTGCTTCGAATACTGTGTCACGAATAACATCATTTACCACTTCTTGGTAAATACTCGCGCCGTATTCACGACGAACAACATTTAAAGGCACTTTACCTGGACGGAAGCCGTTGATCTTAACTGTTTTAGCAGTACGTTTTAAACGAGCTTCGAATTGCTCATTAACACGGCTCGTCGGTACAGATACATTTAAACGACGGGCTACGCCCGAAACCGCTTCAGAAGTTACTTGCATGGCTTCCTCGATATAGAAATAGTAATTGCAATTTTTAAAGTGCCACATTATATGACAACAATCAAAGATATACAAAATACCTTTTTCAAACCATCTTTTTTATGAACCTGAGAATATTTTTTTTGCTCACAAGGTTTGACCATATTCAATTCATATTTCTTAATTATTGTTTGTTTTTTATTGCAAATGATAAAGTTTATCATTAATATTTGCATCAAATTTGATCATGCCCTCAAGCATCACTCATACCAGCGGAAGAACATAATATGAGTAAGTTTAAGCTTCAACCTCTTACAGTTGCATTATTCGCTTTGTCTAGCGGTGTAACATTTGCAAATACCTCAAATGAAAGTAGTGCTCATCAACTTTCGACAATTGTCGTTTCTGCTGCGGGTTTTGAGCAGGATATTAAAAATGCACCTGCATCTATTAGTGTTGTAACTAAAGAAGATATTGAAAAGAAAAATGCGACAAGCATCGCTGATCTTTTATCAGATGTCCCTGGTATTGATATTCGTTCTGGAGTTGGGAAAACATCTGGCCTTAACGTTAAGATGCGTGGTCTTGGTAATGACTATAGCTTAGTTCTTATTGATGGACGCCGTCAAACAACCTCATCAGATGTAACACCTAATGGCTTTGGTGAAACCTCTAATAGTTTTTTACCGCCTCTAGCCGCTATTGAGAGAATTGAAGTTATCCGTGGACCAATGGCTACTCGCTATGGTTCAGAAGCAATGGGTGGTGTGATCAATATCATTACTAAAAAAGTTGCAGATCAGTGGTCAGCAAATGTCACAACGAGTGGCAACATTATGGAAAGTAATGCTGAAGCAGACTCTTGGAAATCTAGTTTTGTGATTAATGGTCCACTTATTAATGACCGCTTAGGTTTACAATTAAGAGGTAGCTATTTGGATCGTCAACGTTCTGAACGTATTGTTGAGGGTTCGACTAGCCGTGATCCACGCCCAACTAAAGCAGATAATTATGATTATGGTGCAAAATTAGACTTTAAATTAGATGAACAAAATGCTTTATGGATCGATGGTTTTTATTCTAGCCAACGCTATGACAACACAGATCAACGTTTAGGAAACTTTATTTCTCGTGGTGGTATCGCAGGCTATAACGATGAGCTTGAGTTCAATCGAACTCAATTTGCACTTGGTCATGATGGTAACTATGATTTTGGTTTGTGGAAAACTTATCTAAGCCATAACACAACAGAGACCCAAGGTCGCACCATTCCAACAGATGCATTCCCAGAGTTAGCAGGTCAAGCTCGAAAACTCGAAAATAAAGATCTTGTGATTGACTCTCATATTGTTGCACCAATCAAAAGTCATAAATTAACAGTTGGTACTGAATACAAAGATACAACCATTGCAGATGATATTGCAGGTATAGGAAAAGAATTTACACAGGATACTTGGTCTCTCTACGCTGAAGATGAATGGCAACTCAAAGACAACTTATTTTTCACATTCGGTGGTCGCTTCGAAGATCATAGCGGATTTGGTGGACAATTTAGTCCGCGGGCTTATTTAGTTTGGAACACCAATGATGCACTAACGATCAAAGGTGGCGTAAGTACAGGTTATAAAACACCATCCGCTAAGGATCTTTACGACGGAATCAATGGTTATAGTGGTCAAGGTGCTACACCGAGTCTTGGAAATCCAGATTTAGATCCTGAAACATCAATCAACTATGAGCTTGGATTTAATTATCAACCTTCTGATAATTTTAACCTTACAGCAACTGCATTCTTCAACGTTGTTGAAGACAAGATCGTTTCTAGAACGTTCAGTTGTAACACCAATGATTGCTCTAATCTTAGTGATAAAGCAACTTCTTATAGCAAGAGTTTCAACACGGATGAAGCAGAAATTTATGGTTTAGAGACATCCCTAAATTATCAAATTATTCCAGAATGGAGCTTAAAAGCGGCTTACACCTATACCGATTCAGAAATAACTAAAGGTCAAGACAAAGGATATGCTTTAGAGTCTACTGCGAAACATTTAGCTAGCCTAACATCTACTTGGCACATTAATGACTCTTTAGACCTATGGTTACAACATGAATATCAATCTGGTCGTCCTCGATTTACTAGTGAACCTACAGACGCTGGCTCAATTAGTATTTTGGAACAAACCAATAACGAATTTTCTGGTTATAATTTATTTAATCTTGGTGCAAGTTATCAACTGAACGATAAAATTCGTATTAATGCTGCAGTAAACAATCTATTGGATAAAGACTTTACTCAAAATATGGAATATGTAGATATTAACGGCGATCTTCAACAAGCTTATAAATATCTTTCAATTGGACGTAGCTCTGAAGGCACATACTTAGCTGGTCGTAACTACTGGTTATCTATTTCATATGATTTCTAATTCTAGGTAGATTCTCTCTAGCAAAACCCTGCGCTAGCAGGGTTTTTTATTTTAATAAAATTCCCTATTAAAAATAGCCATACAAAAATGTAGAAACTTTAATTTTTCCAATATTATTTAAATTCATTTACTTATATACATAATATTACATTATTACATTTAAGCTTCCGTTATTTAGTTTGACTTAAATCGCAAATATCAATTTTAAGATCCGTTAAAGCTAAAAAAGAATCATTATTATTCTCAACCTGAAAACAAATTCATATCAGGTTAAACATGGCCTTTATCACAACACGTAAAAAAATCGTTTCATCTGCTATAGCAACGTCATTGGCTGTTATTTCAGGTCAAACTTTTGCACAAGAAGATACAGCGCATTTAGAAACAATTAAATCAGAGGCTCAATCAGAGCAGTCATTTAAAGTCGACAAATCCTCAAACGCTAAATACGTTGCTCCCTTACTCGATACCCCAAAATCAATCTCTGTTATTTCTCAAAAACAGATACAAGATACTCAAGTGACTACGCTGTCTGATGCTTTAAGAACTGTTCCAGGAATTACACTTGGTGCGGGCGAAGGTGGCAACCCAAATGGTGACCGTCCATTTATCCGTGGTTATAACTCTGAAAGTTCAATGTACGTTGACGGTGTAAGAAACTCTACTTCTCAAAACCGTGAAATGTTTGCTGTCGAACAGGTTGAAGTCACCAAAGGCTCCGCCTCTACTTTAGGTGGTGGAGGTTCTACGGGTGGTAGTATTAACCTAATTTCCAAATTAGCCAAATCTGGAGATGCTTTCCAAGGCTCTGTTGCTGGCGGTACTGATGCTTATGCACGTATCACATTAGATGCAAATAAAGATTTTGGGAATGGTATTGCGACTCGTGTCGTGGCAATGGGTCACCAGAATGAAAAAGCGGGACAACATAATGGCGCTGAATATGAACGTGCTGGTATTGCACCAAGTATTAGCTTTGGGTTAGACACGCCCACTCGAGCGACACTAGCCTACTACTACCTAAAGTCTGATGATAAGCCAGATTCAGGTATTCCATATAAATACGACACTGACAGAAAAGCGACCGTCGGCTCACCCGTTGATGTTAAACAGGGTACATACTACGGTTGGTTAAATCGTGATTTTCAAAAGCAAGAAAATCAAAGTGGGACCCTTAAGCTAGAGCACGATTTTAGCGAAAATCTAAGCTTGACGAATACTGCTGTCTATAGCAAATCAAAAAATAATTACTTATGGACTCAACCAGATGACAGTCAGGGCAACGTCGCAAATGGAAAAGTTTGGCGTCGTCTAAATACCAACCTAACAAACACTGACAGTTTTACAGATCAACTCGCATTAACAGGTAAATTCCAAACAGGCATCATAAAACATAATTTCAATTTGGGTGCTGAATACAGTAAACAAGATTCTGAACGCGGCACAAACATTGTAACCGACCCTAATACCACGTTAATAGGCGGTAGTGGTGCTAATAATGCATGCTCATTAAATATTTCAAATGGTTGGTGTACTGATCTTTATAACCCCAATTCGAATGATGCTTGGCTAGGTAAAGTTCAAGCGAATCCAAATGTCATGAAGATTAAATCTGAAACACAATCAGTATATGCCCTAAATAATATTGAGCTTAATCCTCAGTGGCTCCTTGACCTTGGTATTCGCTGGGATGAATTCGAAACTGAAATGAAATACAATCAAGATACTGGTTCAGGCACTTCAGCAATTCAAGCAGGAACAAAATATAATTCAAAACACGATTTCTTCAATTATCAAGCTGGATTAACCTTTAAACCAAGAGAAAATGGATCAATTTATGCAAGCTATGCGACTTCAGCTAATCCCGTTGGAATCGATGCTGGTAATGGTTCAGAAGGGTTAAGTGTCCCAGGACGCAATACAACTGATGCACAAGCAAGAGCAATTAACAACCTCAAACCTGAAGAAGTCAAAACCTATGAAATCGGAACCAAATGGGACCTTTTGAATAACAGAATTAATCTTACAGCTGCTATTTTCCGTACAGAAAAAGAAAATACTCGCGCTTTAGATAGTGATGGATTTACAAGAAATATTGGTGAGACACGTGTTGATGGCGTTGAATT
This sequence comes from Acinetobacter sp. YH16032, assembly GCF_013417345.1. Lineage (NCBI taxonomy): Bacteria > Pseudomonadati > Pseudomonadota > Gammaproteobacteria > Moraxellales > Moraxellaceae > Acinetobacter > Acinetobacter sp. YH16032. The sequence goes on from NZ_VPEE01000010.1 coordinate 34,584, forward strand.
AGGCTTAAACGGCAATATCACAAATAAATGGGCTTTATCTGCAGGATACACATATTTAGATAGTGAAATTGTTGATGCAGGTTATGTCAAAAATAGCGATGGAAGTTATTCGGCTAGCCCAACTAATGGTAACCAAGTCCAAAATGTCGCAAAACACTCTGCCACTTTGTGGACAACTTACCAAGTTCTCCCTAAATTACAATTAGGTGCTGGTGTTTTAGCTATGGATCGAGTGTATGGAGATGCTGCAAATACCAAATTTGTACCAGGCTATGTTCGTTATGACGCCATGGCTCGCTATCAAGTAAATTCAGATATTGATCTTCAATTGAACGTCAATAATCTCTCAGATACACGTTATTTCACGAAAGCTTATGCTTCACATTATGCAACTGAAGCTGAAGGTCGAAATGCTGTATTGTCTTTAAATTTCAAGTTTTAATTTCATTTCAGCATAGCTCTATACGAGCTATGCTTTTCATCACCTAAAGCAGTGAGTGATCGTAGTGATTCATCATATTCCAAATATTCTAAGCCCCGAACAAGTTCGATATTTTCGTGAAGAAATGTCTAAAGTAGATTGGGTCAATGGAAAGGTAACAGCTGGAACACTCTCTGCAACAGTGAAACATAATCAGCAACTTTCTAATGATCATCCCCTGACCAAACATCTAGGTGATATTATTTTAGAATCCCTAGGTCAACATCCTTTATTCTTATCAGCAGCAATTCCACTAGATATCATCCCCCCTCTGTTTAATCGCTATGAACAGCATCAATCATTCGGTTTTCATGTCGACAACTCGATTCGCAGAGTTCAAGGCTCACAAGAACGCTTGAGAACAGATTTATCTTGTACCTTATTCTTGAGTGATCCGCACGAATATGACGGCGGTGAATTAGTCATTGAAGATACTTATGGATATCACGAAGTCAAACTCCCTGCAGGAGATTTGATACTTTATCCATCTACTAGCTTACATGAGGTCACTTCTATCCAATCGGGTTGTCGCTTGGCATCATTTTTTTGGGTACAAAGTATGATTCGAGATGATTCAAATCGACATATGTTATTTACTTTAGATCAATCTATTCAGCAACTTCGTATGGCATTAGGAGATCAACATGAGCAAGTCATCAAACTCACGAGCCTCTATCACAATTTAATTCGAAAATGGGCAGAACTCTAATTTATTTTTCATCGTTAATTTTTATAATGAAAAATTTTATTAAAAAAAAATATATTGTGAAAAAAAATTTCACATTCATCATACTTTGATCTAAATCAGGGAATAATTCTCTTGAAGATCGCACTATAATAAAAGAAAGAATTTACAAGCACTGTGACGGTATAGCTAAGCTCTATATATTCAAAAGATTTTTAGAGAATTCAGCAAAATGATGCAGTAAGCCACTTGTAAATTGATAGAATAGACACAATCGATATAAATAGCGCAGTGCCTTTACACAAGACCCAAGCATGTTGTGCTATGAAAGGAGTTATCTCATGATGTTGGCTGATCCAAGCAAAAAATACCGTCGCATGTACCAACGTGTAGACTTACCTGACCGTCAATGGCCAAATAACGAAATTAATAAAGCGCCTATCTGGATGAGCACCGACCTTCGTGATGGTAACCAAGCTATTTTCGAACCAATGAACATCGAACAAAAATTCAAAATGTTCCAAATGTTGGTGAAAATTGGTTTCAAACATATTGAAATTGGCTTTCCATCTGCCTCACAGATTGATTTTGACTTTACCCGTAAATTAATCGAAGAAAATCATATTCCAGATGATGTCTATATCGAAGTATTAGTTCAAGCTCGTGATCACTTGATTCAACGTACATTTGAATCATTACAAGGTGCAAAACGTGCAATTGTGCATATCTATAATTCAAACTCACCAACATTCCGCCAAAAAGTATTGAATGTTGATGTAGCGGGTGCAAAAGCCTTAGCGGTGAATGCGGCTCAAAAAGTGAAAGAATATGCAGCGCAATACCCTGAAACTGAATGGGTGTTCCAATACTCTCCTGAATGCTTTACCGCAACTGAATTAGAAGTTGCAAAAGATGTCTGTGATGCTGTCACTGAAATTTGGGACGCTCGTCCAGATAATAAGGTTATTTTGAATTTACCAGCGACTGTAGAAGTTTCTGGGCCTCATGTTTACGCTGACCAAGTTGAATGGATGCATCGCAACTTACAACGCCGCGATGGTGTCATTATTTCTGTACACTGTCACAATGACCGTGGATGCGGTATTGCAGCATCCGAGTTAGCGATCATGGCTGGTGCTGATCGTGTGGAAGGTTGTGTATTTGGTAATGGTGAACGTACAGGTAACGTTGACGTTGCAGCGATTGCATTAAATATGTATACCCAAGGTGTCGCTCCAAATCTAGATTTTTCAAATATTAATGAAATCATTTCTACTATTGAAGAATGTACAGGTATACCCGTTCATCCACGTCATCCATATGCGGGTGATTTAGTATTTACTGCATTTTCTGGCTCACACCAAGATGCGATTAAAAAAGGCTTTGAGTTCCAGAAAAACGAAGAAATTTGGGACATGCCTTACTTACCAATTGATCCTAAAGATTTGGGACGTGATTATGATGCAGTCATTCGTGTCAATTCACAATCAGGTAAAGGTGGTATCGCATACTTGTTAGAGTCGAACTACAACGTCGTATTACCACGTCGCTTACAAATTGAGTTCTCGCAAGTCGTGCAACAGGTAGCTGACGAAGAAGGCGTAGAAGTTTCTGCTGAGCAAATTTGGAGTTTATTCCAAAGTACATATGTAAATCAGAAAGATAAACATTATGTCGCGAAAAACTATCGATTATCTGATGAAAATGGCAATCAAGTCATTGAATTAGATATTGAAGTCGGTGGTCAAGTTCAACATCTACGTGGTGAAGGCAACGGACCAATCTCTGCAATTTTAGATGCTTTACAGTTGCCAATCGATGTTGTGAACTATGAAGAACGTAGCATTGGTTCTGGTGCAAATGCTAAAGCGTTGGCACTAATTGAACTTCAAGTCAAAGGTACAGGTAAATCAGCATTCGGTGCTGGTGTACATGACAACATCGTGACTTCATCTATTGAAGGAATTATTGCATGTACAAATCGTTTAATTGATCAAGGTGTTTTGAGCACAGATCAAGTGATCGCTGCGGCAGTATAAATATTAGCAATAATATTTAGCACGAAAATGACTTTAGAAGGATACCCTCAAGTGGTATCCTTTTATTTATTCATACTTAAGATTTTAGGCGAATTTATCCTGTGTCTTTTCCAGCTGACTCAGTGGGCATTGTTGTTCCACAAAAGTTCCAATTTGAAGAACCACTCGCATTAGAATGTGGCCGCGTTTTACCACGTTTCGAATTGATGGTCGAAACTTATGGCACACTCAATGCAGATAAATCTAATGCAATTTTGATCTGCCATGCGCTTTCTGGTCATCATCATGCTGCTGGTTATCACCATGAAGATGATAAAAAAGCAGGTTGGTGGGATGCTTGTATTGGGCCAGGCAAAGCAATTGATACCAATACATTTTTTGTGGTGGCATTAAACAATATTGGTGGTTGTAACGGATCAACAGGACCAACCTCCCCAAATCCTGAAAATGAAAATCGTCCTTATGGTCCAGATTTTCCATTAGTGACCGTGCGCGATTGGGTTAAAACTCAAGCAATGCTGTCTGATCGTCTTGGTATCACTGTTTGGCACTCTATTATTGGTGGCTCTTTGGGAGGCATGCAGGCACTTCAGTGGTCTGTAGATTATCCTGACCGATTAAATAATTGTGTCATTATTGCCAGTGCACCTAAACTTTCAGCGCAAAATATCGCGTTTAATGAGGTCGCGCGCCAATCCATTTTGTCTGATCCTGATTTTCATCATGGTCGCTATTTAGAAAAAGACAGCTATCCTAAACGTGGCCTTATTCTAGCGCGGATGGTAGGTCACATTACCTACCTTTCTGAAGAAGCCATGAAACAAAAATTTGGTCGTGATTTAAAATCTGGCAAATTCATGTATGGTTTCGATGTTGAATTCCAAGTTGAAAGTTATCTTCGCTATCAAGGTGAACAATTTAGTCGTAACTTTGATGCGAACACCTACTTGATCATGACTAAAGCTTTGGATTACTTCGATCCTTCTCGTGAGTATGAACAATCTTTAGTTAAAGCAATGTCGAATACAAAATGTAAATTCCTTGTGATTTCATTTACTACGGATTGGAGATTCTCTCCTTCCCGATCTGTTGAGATTGTGGATGCATTGATTACCAATCATAAGCCTGTGAGCTATGTTGATATTGATGCAGAACAAGGTCATGACTCGTTCTTGTTCCCTATCCCTTTATATGTCAAAACTTTAAGGGCTTTCTTAGGTGGTGTAGACCATCTTGCTTCAACCCCTAAGGAGACCGTGTAATGCGTATCGATCAGAAGCTTGCAGAAAAATGGATTAAACCTGATTCAAGCATTTTAGATCTTGGTTGTGGCGATGGTGAGTTACTGGCTCATATGAGCAAAAAGCACAACATTCGTGCATACGGATTAGAAATCGATCAAGAAAAGATTGCAATTGCAGTCAGTCGAGGGTTAAATATCATCCAACAAGACTTGAACCTCGGTTTGGGACGCTTTGCAGACCAGTCATTTGACTATGTTGTCATGGCACAAGCTTTGCAAGCTGTAGATGCACCTGATGTGCTTTTGCGCGATATGGTGCGTGTTGGGAAACAAGCAATTATTACTTTTCCTAACTTTGCACACTGGAAAACACGCTCTTTCCTTGCTTTAAAAGGGAAAATGCCTGTTTCGGATGCCTTACCCTATATGTGGTATAACACTCCAAATATCCATCTGTGCACGTTTAAGGATTTCGAAGCACTTTGTGCTGAGAATCAAATTAAAATTATTGACCGTTTAGCCGTGAATGGGAATCAACAAGGGAGTTTGCTCAGCAAGCATATCCCGAACTTGTTTGGCGAGGTCGCGATTTATCGAGTGAGCGCTCTATGAAAAAGTTATTCTTAGGTACTTCATTATTTCTAGGGTTGTTGAGTTTCCAAGTTCATGCAGATTATGTACCTCAACAACCATCAACTTCTGCACTAGCTGCACAGTATTCACGTATGCCTGTATCGGAGCTCCAAAAAGCTGCTCGAGCAGGTCAACCGGCTGCCCAGTTTTATCTGGCAACACATTATCAACATGGTAAAGATGTTGCTAAAGACCTAAAGCAAGCTTTCGTTTGGTATAAGGCAGCAGCCGATCAAGGTATTTCATCTGCTCAGCTGAATGTGGGTCGTATGTATGCTGACGGTATTGGTGTTGCTAAAAATGAAACCTTAGCTCGCCAATACTTCGAAAAAGCAGCAAGTCATGGTGACAATCGTGCAAGCTTCAATTTAGCCGTTATGGAAGAGCAAAAGAAAAACTATATGAGTGCTTACCAATGGTATGAGCTTTCTACACGTGATGGCATGTTAGATAATAAAGTGATCAATATGTCTGAGACAAAAAAGACGGCTTTGGCTGCCAACCTGACACCAGAACAAATTCGTACTGCACGTGATCGTGCTGATCAATGGATTCAAAGCCGTTAGTAACGCTTATAAGTTTGAAGAAAGCACCTATCGGTGCTTTTTTTATTCGATCATCTTCTTCATTCTTATGAATTTCAGATCTTCGAATATGTCCACTTCACTCTGTGAAGTAAAACCTAATTTTTTATAAAAATGAACAGCCCCTATATGCGCATTGACTGTTATCTGCTGGATATCCGTTTGATTTAATTGATCTAACACATAATTAAATAAAAGAGTTCCAACGCCTTGAAATTGCAGATTTGGATGAACAAAAAAATGAAAAATATGAGTGGGTTGTTTGTAAGCAATCATCCCAACAAGCGACTGCTTTAATTCTGCAACAAAGTATTTTATCTCTTGATGATTGATGTGCGATACAAGAGCTTATTTTGAAAATAGGGACTTACTTTTTGGTATTTCATCAAAGTGGTTCAAAGCTAAAGCAATACAGGACGCAATATTTTCAACATCTGCGATCTCTGCTTGACGAATATGAATGCTATTTAAATTTCTCATGTTTAATGATTGGTTATTTTAAAGATGAGTTCATCTGTATCATCGCAAATATCCGTTAGAATAGCTTCAAATTTGAAACAGAAAGTGATTCAACATGGCGTCTAAAGATTGGTTAGATCAAGGTACTTTGGTTTTAGCGAGCAACAATAAAGGGAAAATAGCTGAGTTCGAAAAGTTATTTGAAGAATTAAAACTCCCTGTTAACGTTGTGCCTCAAGGACAACTGAACATTGAGGATGCGGTGGAAGATGGGTTAAGTTTTGTAGAAAATGCCATTATCAAAGCACGACATGCTTCTAAGATTTCGGGTAAACCAGCTATAGCAGATGACTCAGGTATTTGCGTCCCTGCACTTGGTGGTGCTCCTGGTATTTACTCTGCACGTTATGCTGGTGAGCATGGCGATGATGCTGCCAATAATGCTAAATTACTGGCAGATTTAGCACCATTACGTAACAATGGTGACGTGATTGAAGGGATGTTTGTGTGTGTACTCGCCTTAGTTCAACACGCTGAAGATCCTTTACCTCAGATTTTCCAAGGAATCTGGAAAGGTGAAATTTTGGAAGTAGCACGTGGCAAAAATGGTTTTGGCTACGACCCACTGTTTTGGCTACCTGAACTCAATATTAGTAGCGCTGAAATGACCAAAGAAGACAAAAATAAGATCAGTCATCGTGGTCAAGCCATGCAGTTATTCAAAGCAAGCCTCGAAACGAACTAAACGATCAGTCCATGATAAACCATGGCAAATAAACCAATTGTCATGCAACTTACGATGGTACCCGCTGCGATATATTGGGCTGAAACACCTGTTCCTGAATAATGTGTTTCTAAAGCAACAATATTCGCTGCGGGTGGTAATAAAAAAAACATAGACATCAGTGCAATAACAACCAGTTCGTGAGGAATCGGTAGAAGAAAATAGGCTACCGCACAGCACACTAAACCAAATAGAAATTTAATCAAAGCAAGTTTTAAACTTTCAATTAAATCGGACAAGTGAATTTTTACTTGAGATAACCACATCCCAAGGACACACATCCCTGTAAAGGTCATTAACCACTTATCCAATATATACAATGATTGAATCATTGCATTCTGCTGAAAATGACTAACATTCCATAACGAAAGAAAACCAGCAACTAATAAAGCTAAAATCGGTGGAGAGAAAGTCAATTTTCTCAAAATCTCCATCGCAGACTGCTTTTCAGCACTTAATACGGTCACTGCACAAATATTACCAAAAATAGAGCCCCCGACATAAAGTGCAACCATAGGACTAGATGCTTGCGCACCAAAAATAGCGAATGCAAATGGAAAGCCAAGCCAAGCCATGTTCAGGTAACTGGAACATAAGGAGACTAATTTGTCTTTTGTACGGTAATAAACAAATAAATACAGCAAAAATGAAGCGATAAAACTAAATAACATCAACCATATACTGCCCTCTTGGTAAAACACCATATTGTAAATAATGATGAGAGGAATCAGCACTTTCGCCAACAACATCGCCATAAAGGGACGAATTTTTTGTAAATATTCTACGCCAAAATAGCCGATGAGAAAGGAGACTAGTGGGAGTAGAAGAACCATATTAAATATGAAATAGATTTTTTCTCATCTTAGCACAACATCTATTTCACTTCAGAATAAGTCTCTTGCACACATAAAAAATCCATGACTTCAAACTGAAATAATTCCGTCAACTTGCTGTCATAAAGAACTGTTGAAATCATTCAAGATCATTTTCAATAAGGAATATATCATGGCTGGATTATCAATTTGGCACGTACTTATTTTCGCAATTGTCGTTTTACTTTTGTTCGGTACGTCTAAGCTAAAAAATTTGGGTAAAGATGTTGGTGGTGCGGTTAAAGATTTTAAAAAATCAATTAAGGATGACGAAGACCAGAGCACATCTGCTCAATTAAAAGAACCACGCACGATTGAACATCAAACATCTCATGATTTGAACTCAACAGCGAAACATTAAAGGTAGGTAACAGTAATGCTGAATATTGGTATGGCTGAACTATTAATGTTTGGCATCATTGCATTGCTTGTTCTTGGACCTGAAAAGCTTCCTGAGGGTGCGCGATTTGCTGGTAAATGGTATGGCAAAATTAAGCGTATGGTCAGCAATGTACAAAATGATATTGATCGTGAACTAAGAATGTCTGAACTTAAAGAACAAATGCAGACTGAAATGAAGCGCATTCAAGAATTAGAAGAAAAAATGAAAGCGCAAATGCAGGAAATTGAAAAACACACAGTATTAAGCGATGAATATTTAAATCCACCTATCGATCAACAGGTTCTCTCTGAAACAAGATCTATTTATGTGTATTTAAGCGTTCAGCAAAGTACAGCAGTTCCTTTTAGAGGACACGCTACACCTAAGCAAAGTTTTATTCATATTCAAAATTCGGCGCAACACAATAAACCGTATGTAGTCTTAGCGGAGGCAGTATGAGTCACAATACTCTCCCAAATATCATCTCTTCAAATGAAGATAATCCTCAGCTTGAAGAAATGCCAATAACCAAGCATCTTATTATTTTAAGAAAATATTTATTTAGAATAGTTGGGGTCATTCTCGTTTTATTCTTTTGTTTATTACCATTTGCAAATCAAAGCTATCAAATGATGTCTGAGCCTCTTAGAGCTCAACTCCCAATAAATTCATCAATGATTGCAACTGATGTCACCGCGACATTTATGGCACCATTTAAGTTAAACTTCTTCGTTGCTCTAATGATCGCCATGCCATTTATCATTTATCAAATATGGGCTTTTGTCAGACCGGCGCTATATAAAAATGAGAAAGCTTTAGCTCTACCATTACTCATCGGAAGTATTACATTATTTTATGCGGGTGTTGCTTTTGCTTACTTTGTAGCCCTCCCTTCGATTTTACATTTTTTCATTAGCGTTGCACCTGAAACGGTAGCACCCATGACTGACATTAATAGCTATCTGAGTTTCTGTTTAAAGTTATTCTTGGTTTTTGGTTTAACTTTTGAAATTCCAATTGTGACTTTATTACTCATTATGATTGGGGTAGTTACTACAGAACAATTGGTTGAAAAAAGACGTTTTATTATTGTAGGTTGTTTCTTCGTTTCTATGTTTGTGACGCCACCTGATGCACTATCGATGATTATGTTGGCGATACCAATGTGGATGTTATTTGAATTGGGACTTTTCTTTGGAAAATTACTCGAAAATAGAAGAGCAAAGTCAATACTTTGATATTTTGACACTTTTAAACATAGGCGAGTCTTAAGACTCGCCTTTTTCATACTCTTTAAATAAAAGCTTAATTCAACTGACATAAATCTATCATTTGATTGTCATGATTGCGCATTAAGTTGTTTGTGACGCTAAAAACTACCAAGCAAGATGCTAGGAACGAACATGACTGATTTAATACCTTTTAACGATGATTACGATAGCAATGATTCGGGGAATCCAGAATTTAACCATTTACTTGAAAAGCAAATTACGCGTAGAGATCTCATTAAGAAGACTGCTGGTGGTGCAGTAGCATTGACAGTAGCAGCTTCAGTCGCAGGCTGTAACAGTGACGACAATGACAATAACAACTCAAATCCTTCACTACCTGAATTCGACAAATCAAAAACGCCAACTGAACTAACATTTAAAGCGGTTGATAAAAATATTAAAAATGAATTCACAGTGCCTGAAGGATATGAAGCACGTGTTATTTATGCACTAGGAGACCCGCTTTTTGAAGGTATGCCTGAATGGGATGCAGATAATATTCCGAGTGGTGCTTCATTTACCATGCGTTCAGGTGAATGTCATGACGGTATGACATATTTCGGCATGAAAAATAGCCGTTATGATCAAAATGAGTCAAATGTAGGTTTACTGGTACTCAACCATGAATATGTAGATAACAAAGCAATTTTACATCCAGCGAATAATACCATTTCAGCGGATATTCGTTCTGAAGATGAAGCATTACGTGAAATCAACTGTCACGGCGTTTCAGTGATTGAAGTACAAAAAAATCCAACAACTCAACAAGTCACTCTAAATAAACGCTCTGTATTCAACCGTCGAATTACAGCTGCAACACCAATCGATTTCGCTGGTCCTGTAAAAGGGCATGAATTGGTGCAGACCAAGATCAGTCCAGAAGGCACATTTACATTAGGTACGATCAATAACTGTGGTAACGGTTATACGCCTTGGGGCACGTACTTAACCACCGAAGAAAACTTTAACCAATACTTTACTCGCGATGATAAAGATCGTTCTGAAAAGGATTTGGAGTCATTAAAACGTTATAAAATTGCTTCAAATAGTTCTTATAAGTGGCACACTGTTCAAGCACAACTGTTCCCTCAAGATGTCTATGAGCGCTGGTTAACCAAAGTCTCTGCATCTTCTGCAACTCAAGATTTTAGAAACTCACCAAATACATTTGGTTGGATTGTTGAAATTGACCCATTTGATGGTCGTCAGCGCCCAGTAAAACGTACAGCTCTTGGACGTTTCGCTCATGAAGATTGCCGTGTGAGTCGTGCCATTCCTGGGCAACCACTAGCCTTCTATATGGGGGATGACTCTCAAGGCGAATATATCTATAAATTTGTTTCAGATGCGGTTTGGGACCCTAAAGATATCAACGGCGGTTATGCTGCTGGTGATAAATATATGAATAACGGTAAATTCTATGTTGCTAAATTTAACTTTAATGAAGCAACTCAAAAGACGTCTGGTGAGTGGATTGAACTCAATATCTCCAATCCATTAATTGCTAGTTATTCAAAATACAAATTTACAGATCAAGCTGATGTATTGGTAAATGCCCGTTTAGCAGGTGATGCAGTTGGTGCAACCAAAATGGATCGTCCAGAATGGGTTGCAGTAAACCCAGAGAATGGTGAGGTTTATGTCACCTTAACCAATAACTCATTACGTGGAAGTGAGCATACGATTGATGCTGCCAACCCTCGTAATTATGCTGATAATGATAAAGGTGGTAGTCCTCGCGGGAATATCAACGGACATATTATTCGTTTCCGTGAAACTGGTGATACTGTTACAGCAAAAACATTTGTATGGGATATCTTCTTATTTGGCGCAGAAGAAGATTCACTTCCGGGTGTAAACCTATCTGGACTCACATCAGCAAATGATTTCTCAAGTCCAGATGGCCTATGGTTTGATCCACGTGGTGTCTTGTGGGTACAGACTGATGATGGCGCTTATACAGATGAAACGAATTGCATGATGCTCGCTGCACTTCCAGGTCAAGTAAGTGATGGTAAAGTGACTTCTGCAAATGCTGGTTCAAATAATGCCACTCAACTTACTCCTGCTGGCGCACAGCTTGATGATTCAAAGTTACGTCGTTTTTTAACAGGTCCTTCAGGCTGTGAAATTACAGGTGTAACGATGACACCAGACTATAAAGCAATCTTTGTGAATGTTCAGCATCCTGGTGGCACTTGGCCTGCAAATCACAGCAACACTATCAGCGGTGGTAAAGGTACACGTCCTCGCTCTGCGACGGTCGTGATTACACGTAAAGATGGTGGCGAGATTGTTGGGGAAAGTCTAGAAAAGAAAGAAAATCCTCCTGCTGCTTAATTCAAACATTGAAATAGAAAATGCCGACTACGATGTCGGCATTTTTTTTGAGAGATTCAGATCAATTTTGACTATGTGATTCTGATGCTCACCTTGTTGCGTTTTTTCAAGCCAAGTCCATTGGTTTCTTTTCAACAACAGGTAGTTTGAGCATCGTGTTCCATATATCGGGCTTTGTATAAAAGTAGAAGATAACAGCTGCTCCATTTCCACTGATATGCCCGTTTGAGGTAATAAGTCTAAATCAATTTTTCTTTCATCTTGTAAGATATCCCAAACGACATACTCTAAATCATACGCTTTTTGATCATTGGGATTTAATTGCAATAAGGGCAAGAACTCTTGTGTAAAGCGTTTACGCAAATGTTTGGTTTTTTCCCATGGATCACTTAATACACCATTGGAAACCACATATACACCTTTGGCAAGCACTTGTGGAGATTCACCACGATTACTCATATAAACCGCTTGATCAGAGGTTCCGATAAAAAGGTTAAATCCAGCGTAATCACATTGCTTTTTTTCTAATTCTTGGGCAAATCGGATCGGTGCTAATTCAGACTCCAGATATTGCTGAATGATATGTCCTCTTGAAGTTGGATATTTCTTCTTATCATTTGCATCACGGTAATTTGTCACAAGTGCCCAACGCCCTGCAGCAGTAATCCCCATCCATGTCCCACCAGATTGTAAATCTTGACCTGCAATAATTGGGCTATTTTCCCACTTATGAATTTGTGATGCAGGTCGGTGATAAAACTCATCCCGATTTGAAATTAAGCATAATGGTGTTTCATCCAACACTTGCCATGCGATTGCTACAATACACATCGTTGCATCCTTAGAACTTTACACATTGAATGTACAACATTTTTTCAGTCTTTCCGTTAAAATCGACACAAAACATAATATAAAGGAAAAGCAATGCTGACCTATCCTTCTATTGACCCAGTGGCAATATCTGTGGGTCCATTACAAGTTCACTGGTATGGACTCATGTATCTACTCGCATTTTTATTTGCGTGGGGCTTGGCAACATTCCGTGCTAAGCAACGAGGATGGACACCAGACATGGTCTCTGATCTCATCTTTTACGGTGCATTAGGTGTCGTGATTGGTGGTCGAGTAGGCTATGTGTTCTTTTATGGTTTTGATCAATTCCTTGCAAATCCGATATGGTTATTCCAAGTTTGGACAGGTGGCATGAGCTTCCATGGCGGCTTCTTAGGTGTCATGTTGGCCATGTTATTGTGGTGTAAAAAATACAAAATGACTTGGTTCCAAACACTGGATTTTATTGCCCCATGTGTTCCAACAGGTCTGATGTTTGGTCGTATTGGCAACTTTATTGGCGGCGAACTTTATGGCCGACAAGTCACAGATCCAAATTTCGCATTGGGTATGATTTTCCCTACAGATCCTTTACAACTCGTACGACATCCATCCCAACTTTACCAAGCACTCTGTGAGGGTTTGATTCTTTTTATTGTTCTGTGGTGGTTTAGTTCTAAACCTCGTCCACGCATGGCTGTTTCTGCTCTATTCTTAATTGGATATGGTATCGCTCGCTTCACAGTTGAATTCTTCCGTGAGCCAGATAATGGTCAATTATTTATCGGATGGATGAGCAAAGGACAATTCCTTACAGTTCCAATGATTCTCATCGGCCTATGGATGCTTTGGTATGCCTACCAAAAGAAAGTATATGACTGGGGTCCTCTACAAAATAATGGCAAATAAGTAAATCATGCCCTCAAAGGTGAACATCTTGTTCACCTTTTTTTGTGCTAGAGTTTTGACTTATTTACTTTGATTCAGATTACTATGCTCGAGTTTTGGTTTGATCCTAAAGTTTCAATACAGCACAAAGCTTTATTTTTTATTTTGATCGCGAGTGCTACCGCTACGTTATATTGGATGCAACCGCTTAACTTTGATGCCATCTTAATGTTTGTGGGCACAGGTATCGTTTTTCTTATTTGCCGTTACTGTAAAATTCATTTCGCTTCACACCATCCAACAGGGTTGATGTACCGATTATTTACTTGGATTCCTATCGCTCTGCTACTTGCCTTGATTTTCATGCATGCAAAAGATGGAGAAATTCTTTTACCTGGCGTTCAAGGATTAGGATTTATGGCTTTATCTATTTGCTTATTTTCCCCACTGTCTCTACTTCATCAACATCAGCATTAAGACTTCATTATGTTAAATTTCTGGTATTCGGAACGATGCACACGCAGGCTTAAATTGATCATTTGTATATCAACGTGTGTAGTGATTCTGTTGACAGCTGAAATTAAAAAACTTGATTTTCTATCGACACTAATGAGCTTATGTTTAGGCTTAAGTCTACACATTATTCATCATGTTTTGATCCAATCTAAGCGTCTAAAGCATCAGCTGAAAGCATATTATGCTTTTAGTCCTTTCATCTTGATTGTATTTTTTATCTTCATGCTTTCAGCGCTGAACTTTCAAAATAGCAGAGAGTTTTTTGCACTTTTTGTACAACTCATGGGTTATAGCGCAGTGGGATTATTCGTAGTGAGTTTATATGCATCTCGTACACCCCGCTGAATTTCAAAACTACTAAGCAAATGAAAATAAATATAAATTAATCGCACTCACTTAACGCTTTGCTACAGAACAGTATTATTTCTACTCCAAAACTGTGCCTATACTCAAAGGATGTATCTAATTTAGATTAAATGGAGTACATCATAATGAGTCAAAATTTAACGACCGTATCTAACTTCCAACTTGAACGCTATTTAGGTACTTGGTATGAGATTGCACGCTTACCAATGAAGCATCAACCTGAAGACAGTACGGATATTTCGGCAGTCTATACCTTAAACAGCGATGGAACTGTACGTGTTCAAAATCGTTGTCTTGATGGCAACAAAGAACTGGATGAGTCTATTGGCGAAGCCACAGTCGTAGATGCTGCACATGGCAAATTAGAAGTCAGCTTTTTGCCTGAAGGATTTCGTTGGATTCCATTCACTAAAGGTGACTATTGGGTACTTAAGATCGATGAAAATTATCAAACTGCTTTAGTCGGTGAACCTAATCAAAAATATCTTTGGATTCTGCACCGTGAACCTGTGTTAAATGAATCTATCAAACAAGCGTATCTAGCATATGCTCAATCCATTGGCTATGACTTATCAGAGCTGATAGACACCGTACATACAGGGCGTCAAACTGCATAGTTTTTACATTAAAAAAGCACCTTAAACAGGTGCTTTTTTAATGCCTCTTTCACTTTTGTCACACCGGTATAGACATTCTAAAAAATACAAAAAAGATGATATGATGACTCCAATTTTCAAGTTGCCCCAACCTTCAACTTCTTCCTTCTTCTTGAAGAAAGTGATCAGAGGCTTTGATTAACGAATTGATTAGAGAGACCTATGCGCCAATATCTTGACCTTCTACAACACATCCTCGACAACGGTGGCGATAAAGGCGACCGTACTGGTACAGGTACTCGTTCTGTATTTGGTCATCAAATGCGCTTTGATCTTTCTAAAGGTTTTCCTCTACTGACCACAAAGAAAGTTCACTTCCGTTCAATCGTGATTGAATTACTTTGGTTCCTTAAAGGTGATACCAATGTTAAATATCTGCAAGATCATAAAGTTACAATTTGGGATGAATGGTCGACAGCTGAGCAGACTGCTCGTTTTGGACGTCCTGAAGGAGAGCTAGGTCCAGTATATGGACACCAATGGCGTAACTTTGGTGCAACTAAAAAAGACGATGGTTTATACGAGCAAGATGGTTTCGATCAAATCAAATGGTTAATTAATGAAATTAAAACCAATCCAAACTCCCGTCGTTTAATCGTATCAGGTTGGAACCCAAAAGAAGCTGGACAAGTGGCACTCCCTCCTTGTCACACGCTTTTCCAGTTTTTTGTTCAGGATGGAAAATTATCATGTCAGCTTTATCAACGTAGTGCTGATGTTTTTCTTGGCGTTCCATTTAATATTGCAAGTTATGCACTTCTCACCCATATGATTGCGCAAGTCTGTGATCTAGAAGTCGGTGATTTTGTTTGGACAGGTGGTGATACTCATCTTTACGCCAATCATTTCGAGCAAGCACAACTTCAATTAACACGTGAACCACTTCCATTGTGCCAACTCAAACTGAATCCCGAAATTAAAGATATTTTTGATTTCAAATTTGAAGATATTGAAATCGTAAATTACGAATCGCATCCTGCAATTAAAGCACCAGTTGCGGTTTGATTTTAACTAAAGTCTTTTTGGATCACCGTTGGTACCAATCGTGATCCAACTTTACATTTCCCTCTTTAACTCATATTCGCTGGAAGAATAATCATGGCATTTCAAGGTTTAGAAGTCGTACACGTCGTTGCAATGGATCAGCAACGTTGTATTGGCAAAGGAAATGATTTGCCATGGCATATTTCAGCTGATCTCAAACATTTTAAAGAAATTACCCAAGGTGGTGTTGTGGTGATGGGACGTAAAACACTTGAGTCTATGGGTAGAACACTTCCTAAACGTGTAAATTGGGTCATTACACGAGATATGTCATGGCAGTTTGAAGGAACAAAAATCGCGCATACAATCGAGAGTGCACTTGAGCAGGCAGTCCATGATGTAAAAGCTTCAGAAAAGCCTGGATCTATTTTTATCATAGGTGGTGGAGAAATTTTTAGCCAAACGATCTCTATTGCGGATCGCTTAGAACTCACGCATGTTGAATTAGACGTTCAAGGTGATGCTCATTATCCTGAGATTCCACCTGAATTTAAAAAAGTGGCATCAGAGCAACACATTGATGACAAAACAAATATTGCATTTGAGTTCGCAACCTACCAAAAATAAAGCTTTCTTACATATAGCCAATAACAATGCATAACATCGGTAAAAGAGAGTTTATTCTTGCGCTTGCAAAGGGAGCTTTTCACTCCCTATTTAGTTTATTTGTCATCTTCTCTTCAATTTGGTTATGTATGGCCTTATGGGTTCAAGAGCCATTTGGCTGGTTAGTCAGTCGTATTATCATTGGCTTTTGGGTCGCTTTTGCCTTAAGTGTTTTAGGCATATATGCAACACAACATTTTTTCAGCCGTAGTAAAGATGTTGTCTTATACATTGTCTTTTTTGCGTTCAGTTTAGTTTGGTATTTTAGTATCCCTGCCAAACAAGACCGTGAGTGGAATCCTGAAGTCGCAAGAATTCTCAATTATGAACGTCAAGGTGATTGGGTCACTTTACACAATGTGCGTAATTTTGCATGGAATGAAGACGGAACCTATCAAGAACGCTGGGAAACACGTCAAATTGATTTGAATCAAATCAGTGGCATTAACATCATTACTTCATATTGGATGGGACCACAAATCGCCCACACTTTAGTCAGCTTTGATTTCAAAAACTCTAAACCACTGACCTTTTCGATTGAAATTCGCAAAGAAAAAGATGAAGAGTTTTCTGCTATTGGTGGTTTTTTTAGAAAGTACGAAGTCAGTTTAGTTGCTGCTGACGAGAAAGACATTATTTATACACGTAGCAATGTACGTAATGAGCAGGTCTATTTTTTCCCAATCAACATGGAAGCTGCTGAAATGAAAGCTTTATTTGAGGAATATTTAGAGCAAGCAGATCAACTTAGTCAGGAACCAAAATGGTATAACACCTTGACCAGTAACTGTACCACTTTGGTTTTTGATATGGTTCAAGCGATTTCCAAACATGAATTGCCAGTGGACTACCGATTATTAGCCTCAGGTTATTTACCTAATTATCTGTATGACTTGGGGGCATTACAACATCATTGGGATATCAAAACATGGTACAACAAGGCACATGTCAATCCAAGAACAGACCAATTTAATCAATTTAAATATCAAAGTAGTGAAAATTATTCAAAATTGATTCGTCTGGGTCTCCCTCAGAGTCAGCCAGAGCTTGCACCTTAGCGTTTCAGTTGATATACATAAAATTGACTTGAATTTAATTTACATTAGAAAGAAATAACACAGGGGCATTTCATATGTTAAAACGACTTTTAGCCGTATCCGTTATAGGCTCAGCATTACTTTTTACAGCGTGTACCACAACACCATCTGCTGAAAAGCAACAACAAGCACTTAATCAATTGCAAAATAAAACTTGGATTTTGACACATATTGGCGCAACAGAATTTAAGACCGACCCTACTGCACACAATGTTCCAAGTATTCAATTTGATGCAGCATCTAGTCGTTTGAGTGGTGCAGATGGTTGTAACCGTTTTATGGGTGCATATAGCATTAAAGCTGACAAAATTAGCTTGAGTGAAGTTGCAACTACACAAATGATGTGTGTGAATACTCAAGAACTTGCAAATCGCTATAATGCTGCCTTGGCAAAAGTCGCGGCATTCCAAGTCTATGACAAAACGCTTCGCCTACTCGATGAGAATGGTAATCCAGTATTGCAGTATGAGTCTGCAATACAACCGCGTTAACAGTTAAGCAACCATTTCACTGGTTGCTTTTTTCATTCTACACCCCATTATTTCAGTCATTGCAACTCAATAAGGTGAATCCCATGCAACAAGCTTTGCTCGGTGGCGGATGCTTCTGGTGTGTTGAAGCAGTTTTCCTTCAACTCAAAGGTGTCACTAAAGTCGTGAGTGGTTATGCGGGTGGGTATACGGCCAATCCAAGCTATGAGGACATTTGCAAAGGAGACACCCATCACGCAGAAGTGGTTTTAGTGGATTTTGATGAAAGTCAAATTAGCTTTGCTCAATTGCTTGATGTATTTTTTGCAACACATGATCCAACCACACTCAATCGCCAAGGTAATGATATAGGTACGCAATATCGCTCTGTCATTTATTATTTTAATGAAGAACAGCGCCAGATTGCAGAGAAAGCGATTCAACAGTTAAAAGCAGAAGGTTTAGATATTGTTACAGAACTAAGCTCAGTACCGACCTTCTACCCTGCTGAAGAATATCATCAAAATTTCTTTGCTCGTAACCCGACTCAGGGCTACTGCAATTTTAGTATCCCACCAAAACTTTTAAAGCTTCGCTCTAAATTTGAAGGTTTACTCAAAGACTAATACAGGTATAAAAAAAGCGACCTTATGGTCGCTTTTCTGGTGTTAATCAGTTAATTATCTGTGGCAAAGGCAATGTCAGCAAGCCCGGCTTCGCTTGCACGTGACATCACTTGAGCAACAGTATCGTAACGTGATTCTTTATCTGCTTTAAGAATAATCGTCGGTTGTTGTGCTGAACCACCGGCATCGTTAAATCTTTTTTGCAATTCATCTAAGCTGATAATTTCTGAATCCCATGCAATCTCACCCTGTGAGTTAATGCTTACTTGAATCGATTCAGGTGGCGGATCAATGATATCCGCTGTCGTTTTTGGTAAAGTTAATGGAATTGATGGGTTAGCAACGGTCGCTGTCACCAAGAAGATGATCATCAAAACCAACATAATGTCAATTAACGGGATGAGGTTCATCTCCGTCATGCCTGTATCGTTGTCTTCACCCAATTGAAAAGCCATTAAGCTTGACCTCCAACGTAACTTTCTTGAGTCGCTTTCACTTCAACTTTTTGCGCAGAAGAATCTTGTTGCAGCATCGTGTCGATTAAAAGACTGTGAGCATGATCTTGTAGTTCATTACTTAATGTACGATTAAAGCGAATACAAATGTTGTATGCGATCACTGCTGGAATAGCTACTGCTAGACCAATACCAGTCATAATCAGGGCTTCACCCACAGGGGTTGCAACTTGTGCAAGTCCTGCTTGACCGCTTTTACCTACTGCAACCAATGCATGGAAGATTCCCCATACTGTACCAAATAGCCCTACAAATGGTGCAAGTGAGGCAATTGTTCCGAGTACAGCAACACCTTTTTCAGCAGATGCTTTTTCCAAAGCAATCTGACGCAATAAAGCTTGCTCAGCAACAGCTTTACGTTGTTCAAATCCCAAAGGAGCGAGTTTTGCTTTCAATCCTGCTAATGCTTTAGAGAGTTGAGCATAAGCAACTTCTTTCAGTTGACGTGTTCCCATCACACGTAAAACGACAATTGTCCATGTCGCAATAGACATTGCGAGTAAAACGAAATAAAGCGTCTTACTGACTGCATCAGCATGTTGCCAATAAACTGAAAAGTTCATACTCGAACTCCTAATAAAAGTTAGCCGTTAGAATTCAACTTAAGTTCAAATGGTTGTTCCGCTCTAAACGGATAAGCCACGCCATTTTCCTTATAAGGTCTGAATTTTGCATTACGCACCGAGCGTAAAATCTTTTGATCAAGCGAATCAATTCCACTTGATTTTGTGATTCTGGCATTCACTACATTACCGTTAGTGTCCGCTTCAATCGATACTACAACAGTACGATCAGAACCTTGTAAATCTCGGTTGGTATATGATGGCTTCGGTGTACGAGACCATGATATTTGCCCAATACTTAAATTCTTTGGTGTATTACGTGCTTGCTGCTCACGACGTTCTTGTTCGCGTCTTTCATTTTCCAAGCGCTCACGTTCTTGTTGCTCACGTAGCTGTTGGTCACGCAATGCTTGCTCTCGTCGCTGCTGTTCCAGCAACTCACGATTTTTACGTTCTTGCTCTAACCGCTGTTGTTCCTGCTTTTGCTTTTCTAATTTATCTTCTTGAACAATTGCTTTTTGTTCGACAGGTTTAGGCTTTTCAGCAATGACTTTGGGTTTAACCACAGGAGGTGGTTCAACGACTTTAGGTTCTGGTTTTGGTTGAACTTGAGGTTTCACAGGTTCAACAGGAGGTGGCGGCGGTGGCGCATCCTCTTTAATCTGAACAAAACGAACCTTAATTGGATCTTTATCAATAGGTTTTAATTCAGGTGTTTTCATCTGACTCACGGCAAATAAAACACCAATATGCCCGATCACCACTGCAATGAGCGAAGTAAGCACTTTCTTTTTCATTGAGATTGGATTTTGCATCATAGGAATGGGAGATGGGCTCATTAAAATTTATGACCTGATATACATTGACACTGTCTTCAGAAGGAAGATTTCAATCAAACTTATCGGTTAGTACAATTAAAGTACGCCAATAATAAATGAGAAGTGTTTTCATTTGCAACTATTAATTCTGCAGTTTTGATGAGTTTTTTTGATCATCAATAAAAAAGGCATGCTCATGCATGCCTTAATAAATCAGTGATATTTAATTAAAAATCACTGGAATACCACAGTTTTATTACCATCAACAATGATACGGTCTTCTAAATGCCACTTAACAGCACGCGCCAAGACATTACGTTCAACGTCTTGACCTAATTCACGTAATTGATCAACTGTAAAATCATGGCTGACACGCTCAACATCTTGTTCAATAATCGGACCTTGATCCAAATCAGCTGTCACATAATGCGCTGTTGCACCAATCAGTTTTACTCCTTTTTCATACGCTTGCTTATAAGGGTTAGCACCCACAAAAGCTGGAAGGAAAGAATGATGAATGTTGATCACTTTCATTTCCCACTTAGAGACGAACTCTTCATCAAGAATCTGCATATAACGTGCGAGTACAAGTAAATCATTACCTTGCATTAACTCATCAATTTTTGCATATGCTTCGCGCTTGTTCTCTTTATTGACAGGCACAACTTCAAAAGGAATACCGAAGTTTTCCACAGACTCACGTAGATCTTCATGATTCGATACAACCTTAGTGATTTCACAAGGTAATCCACCACGTGCATGACGCCACAAAAGCTCAAGCAAGGCATGGTCGACTCTCGATACCAAAATACCGACTTTCTTTACATCTGACACTAAAGCTAAACGCCAATGCATGTTGTAACGTTCAGCTACGTTTGTGGCGAAAGTTTGTAGAATATTTTCCTTACGGCTTTGCAAATTGTCGAGTTCAAACTCAACACGCATGAAATAACGTCCGCCCTGAGCTTCTGTTGCATATTGATCAAGCGCAGTGATGTTTGCCCCTTGATGATACAAAAAGCTCGATACAGCCTGCACGATTCCTGGTTTATCTTCGCAAGTAATCAGTAAACGTGCTGTGTTAGCAGTTGTCATATTCATGATGATTTATATCACTTAACAGTTAAATTGAAAAACAGCCGCGTATTCTAACTCTTTTTTTAATGCTTTCAAATTATCTTTGCTGAAATCAATCTTCTCGATCAGCAGAAAGACTGGCAAATAATTCAGATGTTCCCAGCGTTTCAAGCAAGCGCTCATAAGTCTGACGACTTTCACCACGTAAATAAGGACCTTCAAGAAACACCATTTGACGCAGTGCCTGCCAAACCCACTTTTCATCTAAATGGTTGGAATCTTTTAAATGACCAGACATATAGAGAAAATTCGTCCAGTTCGTTAGGACGATCCATAGGTTGATGATCAACGCTTCAATTTCAGACTCTGTCATTTGCATGAGACCTGCATTGACGAAGGCTCTGTAAATCTTTTGACCTTGTTGCATCACTTTACCTGCGAAACGCGGGTAAATTTTTCTAAAGTCATCATTATTTTCTGTTAAATGATATACATCACGATGCAGAAAACGATAGGCCCATAACTGACTACTGAGTACTTGAAAGTATCGGATTTTATCATTGGCATTTACATCACGGTCTTCTGGCAATGCTAGCAGCTCTAAAGTTGCATGCTGATATTGCTCCATCAGCTCTTTAATGATCTCTTGCTTGTTACGAAAGTGATAATAGAGATTACCAGGACTAATACCTAACTCTGCTGCGATATGGTTAGTTGTGACAGATCGCTCTCCACGTTCGTTAAAGAGTTGCAAACTAATTTGCAAGATTCGGTCTTTGGTTTTTAACGTTTTGGAATGCGACATCCTAATACCATCTATAACAAGAATAATGACGTTTAGCCCAAGCTAACATAAAAGTGACTTGACTTTTAGAGTATTTACTCTAAAAATAAAAATCACATCAACCCTTACATTAGTGGTACTGGTCATGAACAGTCAAACAAAAACAAATTTAATGACGACTGAAGCATCGGAAGTTCAGCATTTACATGATCTTCTAGCGCTTCAGAAAGCAGCCTATCGACGTTATCCGAACCCGACAGCAAAACAGCGTATTGAACGTTTGGCTCGTCTTAAAGCAGTTTTGATTAAATATCAGGACCAAATTGCAGAAGCAATTAGCCAAGATTATGGTAATCGTTCGGTTTCTGAAACTAAAATTGGTGAACTGCTCACTTCACTCGAGCAAATCAAATATTACAGCAAACATTTAACAGAGTGGATGAAGCCTTCTAAACGCCATATCGGTATTTTACATCAACCTGCAAAAGGTTGGGTTCAGTATCAACCTTTGGGTGTTGTCGGTATCATTTCCCCTTGGAACTACCCTTTATTATTGGCGATTAGCCCATTAGTATGTGCCTTGGCAGCGGGCAACCACGCCATGATTAAAGTTTCAAGCACCTCACGTAATTTTGGTTATGTATTACAAAATGCTCTATCTGAAGCATTCCCACAAGAGTTAGTTGC
Organism: Acinetobacter sp. YH16032; assembly: GCF_013417345.1. Taxonomy (NCBI): domain Bacteria; kingdom Pseudomonadati; phylum Pseudomonadota; class Gammaproteobacteria; order Moraxellales; family Moraxellaceae; genus Acinetobacter; species Acinetobacter sp. YH16032. Next base: position 57,901 of record NZ_VPEE01000010.1, read on the forward strand.
CGTTGTTACAGGTGGTGGCGTAATCTCTGACACATTCAGTCATCTTGCATTTGATAAATTAGTCTTCACAGGCTCTACCAATGTTGGTAAGACTGTGATGAAAGCAGCATCTGAAAACTTAGTTCCAGTTATTCTAGAACTTGGTGGTAAATCACCAGTTATCGTGCACCCTTCAATTGACTTAAAGGATGTCGCGGAGCGTGTTGCATTCGGTAAATTGTGGAATGCGGGTCAAACTTGTGTCGCACCAGATTATATTTTCCTACCACGTGGTAAAACTTCAGAGTTTATTCACCAGTTTGAAACCGTTGCGAAAACGATGTATCCAACATTACGTGACAACCAAGATTACACCTCTATAGTGAGCGATAAGCAAAATAAACGCTTACAAGGTTACTTAGAAGATGCGATTCAAAATGGTGCTCAAGTCACTGAAATTAACCCATTAAAAGAAGAGCTTGCTTCTGTACGTAAAATAGCGCCAACCCTTCTGACCAATATCAGCCCTGATATGGAAATTATGAAGAACGAAATCTTTGGTCCAATTTTACCAATCTTAGAATATGATCAAATAGACGAAGTTATCGAGTTTATTAATGACCGACCACGTCCACTTGCATTATACTATTTCGACTTTAACGATGCTCGAGCAGAATACGTTTCGCAACGTACTCACTCTGGACACTTTGGTCAAAACGCTGTTGTTACTCATGTTGCACAAGATGATCTACCTTTCGGTGGCGTTGGTGCATCTGGTATGGGCAGATACCATGGTCCCGAAGGCTTCTTCAGTTTATCAAATGAACGCTCAGTCATGTCTATTCCAAAGCTATTCAGCTTGAAATACGTACTGCCTCCGTTTAATAGACCGATCCCTAGTCTTATCCGTAAAGCATTTCTTCGTTAAATGATCAAGGCATGATCTATCACAACAGGTCATGCCCTGTTTTTATCAATTTCGCTTGTCTTTTAAGCGTATTTTTGATATAAAACGCCCCTTGAATGAATTCAATCCGTTTTATTTTGACTGGCCATACAGATTTGCTGTTGGCTAAATCAATGGAGTTACACCATGTCTAAGGTTTGCCAAGTTACCGGCAAGCGTCCAGTCGTTGGTAACAACGTCTCACACGCCAACAACAAAACTAAGCGCCGGTTCGAGCCGAACCTGCACCACCACCGTTTTTGGTTAGAAAGCGAAAAACGTTTCGTACGTCTTCGTCTAACTACTAAAGGTATGCGTATTATCGACAAATTGGGCATCGAAAAGGTTGTTGCTGACCTACGTGCTCAAGGTCAAAAGATCTAAGGAGCAACGAAAATGCGTGATAAGATTCGCCTAGTTTCTTCTGCTGGTACAGGTTATTTCTATACCACTACTAAGAACAAACGTACTATGCCGGAAAAAATGGAAATCAAAAAATTTGATCCAAAAATCCGTCAACACGTAATCTTCAAAGAAGCTAAAATCAAATAATTTTAGTTCTTTAAAAAAATACGACCCATTGGGTCGTTTTTTTTGCCTTTTTTTTCTTCAGGTTGTTAAAATTTAATCTCAGTTTGGCATTTTTTATGCTTATACAGCTCAAAAGCCAATTCATAATTTATAAATATTTAAGGGGTGATTAGTGCCACATGATGTAGATTTAATTATATTGCTTGCGGTTGGTTTTGGCTTAGCCCTTATTTTTGGCTTTATCGCCGCACGTTTACGTCTACCCCCTCTCGTTGGCTATCTCATTGCCGGCATTATTATTAGCCCCAAAACCCCCGGTATCGTCGCCGATATCACACTAGCCAATCAACTCGCAGAACTCGGCGTCATGTTTTTGATGTTCGGTGTCGGGATGCACTTTTCACTGAAAGATTTAATGCAAGTTCGGCGTATTGCTGTCCCTGGTGCAATTTTACAAATCACAGTGGCTACCATCCTCGGGATTGGCGTCTCTATGCTATGGGGATGGAGTTTTGGGTCAGCATTGGTGTTTGGCTTAAGCTTATCTTGTGCGAGTACTGTGGTACTCCTGAAAGCTTTGGGTGACCGAGGCTTACTGGATTCAGTCAATGGAAAAATTGCTGTGGGATGGCTACTCGTCGAAGACCTAGTTATGGTGCTCGCTTTAGTTTTATTACCCGCTACAGCCGTACTCCTCGGCGGAACAGCACTCGAAGGCGCCAATCCAGATCAAAATGTCTTTGTGACTTTAGGAATAACCTTACTTAAAGTTGCGGGCTTTATCGCCTTTATGCTGATTATAGGTAAGCGCCTCATCCCTAAAATTATTCAGTTTGTCGTACGCTTAGGTTCTCGCGAGCTATTTACATTGACTGTGGTTGCAGCAGCCGTATCCATTGCCTATGGTTCGTATGCAGTTTTTGGCGTTTCAATGGCATTAGGTGCATTCTTTGCTGGGATGGTGGTTAAAGAGTCTGACTTCAGTCATCGTGCTGAAGAAGAAACGTTACCACTGCGTGAGATATTCTCCATCCTATTCTTCGTCTCTGTCGGAATGTTGTTTGACCCAACAATTATCGTTGAAGAACCACTTCATATTCTGGCTGTGATTGGCATTATCATGATCGGAAAAACATTGGCAGCAATGGCGCTGGTTTTGTTCTTCCGCTATCCATTAAATACCGCACTTACAGTAGGTGCCTCACTCGCTCAAATCGGTGAGTTCTCCTTTATCTTGGCAACACTCGGTCTATCTATAGGATTATTAACCCCTGAAGCTCAAAACTTGATTTTAGCCGGGGCATTATTTTCTATTTCGCTCAATTCTGTTTTATTTTCAGCCATTGAACCCGTACAGAAATGGATTCGTGAGCGCTCGCATTTGGCTCGTTTGCTTGAGCGTAGTGGTGATCCATTGGCGATGTTACCTGACGAGGTCTCACAGGACTACCTGCGCGATCAAGTGGTCATGGTCGGTCATGGAGAAGTTGGACGTCGCTTAACAAAAACACTGATGGAAAATAACATCAAAGTGGTGATTGCTGAAGAAAATCGAGAAATTGTTGAAAAACTACGTGCAAAAGATATTGCTGCAGTATCAGGTTCAGCAACAGAACCGGGCGTATTAATTCAAGCGCATATACAACATGCGAGGCTTTTAATTATCTCGCCGATGGATATTTTAGATATTCATAAGATTGTAGATACTGCCAAACTTCTGAATCCACAGATTCAAGTTTTGATCTGTGCGGAAAGTAAAGAAGAAGCTGAAGCAATACGTGCAGATGAAATTGGCGAAGTGTATTACGCGAAGGAAGAAATGGCGAAGAACATGAGTAATCATATTCTAAATCAAATTGAAATCGCACATCATCATGCACCATCTCACTAAGTAAAATAAAAACCGCGCTATTTGCGCGGTTTTTTCTTAGCTATAAAACTGTGGTTTTTCATCTACGACTTCCGCATGCCATTCATTCGATTGTTTTTCGAGAAGTGCAAATAACGCAGCCTGAATCATGTGTTGGGCAATCAAAGGCATATGATCACCTAATAAAGCTTTCACTTCATCATTAAATTGAATTTTCACAAGTGGCTCATCTTCAGATGCAGCGTGACGAAGCGCTAACTCGCCATTCTCAAGTTGCACCAATTCTAAAATTGCTTCTTGTGTTCCGAATAATTCTTTCAATTGCTCTATAGACATATACCCTCCATGATTCACATGGTGGCAAAATGCTGAATGCACTTTGCATTGCTTAGACTATTTTATATAAGTTCTAAAATTTATATTTCAAGTCTAATCGTTTAAAACTGTCATGATTACAATTAAAACTCAACCATTTCGTTACGAAAACCGTCAATAAGATGGGTTAAGTCACGATGCCACTCTCGAAGAATTTGAGTGTCTGGCAACCACGCTTGAGGTGTCTGCGTGACTTTAATAATAAGATTTGAAGAAGTCTCATCCTCAGGTTCTGGTGCACTTGGTTCAGGTGCATACTGGCACATACGATAAGCGCGCTTTAGTTCTGCAATAAAACCATCCTTTGCAAGATGCTGTAACACAGTGATTTCTGGAGAAACTTGCCCTTTAGCGGCCATATGCTCTTCAATAGATTTTAATGTAGGTGAAAAATCATTTAAACGGTAATAACGCACCAACTCTTGCAAAAATGCCAAGACCGCTCCATGCAAATGAAAGACTGCCGCTTCACGATGGGCTTGAGCTTGTTGAATATGATCTGTCTGTTCTGCTTGCTGACATGATAGACGGGCAAAATAGAGTTTTTGATTAGTGCGATCTGCATGAAAACGAGCAACACGAGACATGAAAACTTCCTAGCAACATTTATGTCATACAACTTAAATGTTGGCGCCATATCACGCAATGCTTTTAAGAAAAAAATACAGATTAATTTTAGATCAACAAGATTGATTGAAAGCTTGATGATTAATGCATACTGCTTAAATAAAAAAGCCAGCCAAATGCATGGCTGACCCTTTCGAATGAATCTAAGGTTATATTAGCGAACAATACCCTTAAAAATTCCTAATGGATTATAAGTCCCATCGCCTTTTTCATTGTCATAATGAAATTTGACCTGATCTTGATCACCACCTAACAGTGTTCCAGCCTTGTAAAGACCCTCTGAAATCGCAAGGAAGCCAACATCAATTGCTTGATGAACTGTACCAACACCAGGTATTAGGCTCAATGGCTTCCAAATTGGAGCTTGAACATTCAATGTGCTCGAAAATAAGTTTGATGCGTTTTGAAGCGTGTCACCGATTAACGTACCTGCACCTGATACGATTTCTGTTTCTAGATGATTTAATTCTTGAATAGACATTTTTATAACCTTTTGGGGTTTTATAATGGAGCTTTTATACTACACACTTCACTCAAAATTATTCAATCTATTATTAAGATATACTTCACAATAATTTGTATATAAATGTGATTTTAAGTGCATGTTTTTAATAAAAATATTAATATATAACAGAAATACATTTCAAAAATATGTCAACTCTTCAAAGTACAAAAGTTGGTAAAAAAAGCTAAAAAAGATTCATATTTATTAGTAAAATTAAATAAAATATCAAATAAAAAGGAGCAATAACTGCTCCTACTTTATTTAGACATCAAGTTATGCTTCTGGCTTTTCGTCTGCAGCTTTTACTCGAATACCTGCACCTTTAACTTTACGGGTGTTCAGCCCCTTAATTGCTTTCACAGCTTCACGGCCATGTGGCATTTCAACAAAGGCAAATCCTTTCGATTTGCCTGTTGCAGCATCTAATACCAATGTACATGAGTCTACTGTTCCAAACTGCTGAAATAACTCCAGAATCTCAGCTTCAGTAATGCTGCGCTCTAAGTTACGAACTAAAATTTTCATGAAAAAACCTTAAGAAGATAGGCAAAAAAACCAAAAAGTACGCGCCTACTCTACTTTTTGTATGAAACAATCTAGATAGTTTAATCGAGATCAATCCCAAAATCTAAATTAATCGACTGTCGCTCAATCAAAGCACTCTTAACCGTTTGCTGCCTGGTTTTATAATGTGTTTCACTTGTACACAAATGTCTTGAAAGATCATTAAGAAAATAGCTTTCAACTTTTCGTCCTTGCTCATCGACTTGTTCCCTTGCCCACGTCACCAAATTTTGCTTGGTTAAAATCAATTCATTTTGTGCACGGGTAAGTGCTACATAAAGCACACGGCGTTCTTCTTCAACTTCATCAAAATCCCCTTGAGCTCTTGCATGTGGATACTGACCAGGTGTCACATTCGCCACGTAACAAACTTTTTGTTCAGTTCCTTTCGCAGAATGTATCGTGATCAAGGTAACAACATCAGTATCTGACTGGCGTTCGATTTCACTGATTGAAACTGGATCAAGCACGTAGGCTTCTAAAAACTCACTTAACTGAGTATGTTTTGAAGCTAACTGTTTCACCAACTCAAAGTCTCCTTGACGACGCCCCCAATCCTTTTTGTAATTTTCACTCAACTGAATTTCTATTGCCTGAATTGCCAAGCTTACACAAGCTTGAACTTCAGTCTTTAACACATTCAACTGCTTCATAATGAGTAGAGCCTCAGCAGGAATACGTCCAAATTTTTCTAGTTTTTCCGCAATGACGTCATCTTGAGGGTCCTGTAACAACTGTTGCGCTAAACGGCTTGCGCCAACATCACCGACCCCATCCCAAAGCGTCAAAAACCGCATCCATGCAATATCGTCTGAAGGATTGGCAATGACCCGTAGTAAACTCAGTAAATCCTTAACATGCGCAGTTTCAAGAAGTTTCATACCACCAATAAATCGATACGGAACATTGGCTGCAATGAAAGCTGCTTCAATATGACGAGCTGCAAAACTTGAACGTACCAGAACCATATGATCGCGCCAAGGACTTCCCTCAAGCAAATGTCGCTCTTTAATATCTATGGCAATCCATTTTGCTTCATCAAACTCATTCGGGAAAATATGAATTTTAGGCTTTATGCCTGCACCTCGATACGCATCTAAGCGCTTGTCGTATTTAATCTCACTTTGATCAAGCAACCAATTTGATAAATCTAAAATTTCTTGAGTAGATCGGTAGTTTTTTTCTAATTTAAAAATTTGAGCTTCTGGCACACGCTCTTTAAAGTGATGAATGTTTTCGAAATCTGCTCCACGAAAACCATAAATCGATTGAGCATCATCCCCGACACAAAACAAACTTACTCGATCCTTTAAAGGCTCTAATAGCGCCCATTGCAATGGATTGGTGTCTTGCATTTCATCCACAAGCATATGTCTGCAAATCGAGGCCACATAATCGACTAGTCCCTCAGACTGTGCTAAAGCTGATGCCACGATCGCAAGAATATCGTCATAATCAAGAAAGCTACGTGCCTGCTTTCGAGTTTCATATTCTTTCATGATTTCTGCAATCAGGTCTTTCATTGCTAAGAATTCAGGCATTTGCTTTTCTATGGCAACACTTAGCTTTTGACGCGTATTTCTAGCATATGAATACAGATCGCATAATTCAGCAGGCTTCGGGAGCTGATTGGGATTCTTCTTATCATCTTTACCACGTATCAAACGAAACATCATGAGTTGATCATCACGATCAATAATTGAGAATTGCGCTAAGCCGAAAGCTTTTGGTATACGACGCAGCAAGTACATACAAAAAGTATGGAATGTTGATGCTCGTAATCCTTTTGCTTGTTCACCGAGTGCCAATTCGACACGCGCCACGATTTCACTGGCAGCACGACGCGTAAACGTCAAAATTTGAATTTGATTGGCGGGTACACCTTGATCAATGAGATAAGCAGCACGTGCCACAATCGTTTTGGTTTTACCACAGCCCGCACCCGCCAACACCAAACTATGTAAGGCTTGTGTGGTTGCAGCTTGTTTTTGTTGAGGATTTAATTCATCAATCAGGCTGTCTAAACTCATCGCTACTCATCAATTTTACAATAACAATAGTTTAACAGAGCTAGATTTAGAAAATACAAACACGCTTCAGTTTTAAACCTCAAAGCCCACTTACATAGAGAATTAGATATACTGCCTTACGATATTTTGTACCGTTAAATCTAAATTCTGAACTGCATTTTTCAAGGATTCTGACAAACTTTGATCCAGTGGATTAATACTGAAGATGTGATGAAACCCTTGTTCGTACAATAGTTCTACCCCTTCACCAACTCTACCAGCGAATGCAAATACAGGCTTGTTGTGCCGATATGCGACTTGAGCAACGGCAAATGGGGTTTTACCAAATTGAGTCTGAGCATCAATTTTACCTTCACCCGTAAATACATAATCAGCTTGCGCAATTTTTTCAGCCAATTGAGTTTCCTCAATGATTAATTCAGCACCCGATCGAATATCTGCGCCTGTAAATGCCATCAAACCAAATCCCAAACCACCTGCTGCACCAGCACCAGATCGATGACGTAAATCGACTAAAAGCTGCTGCTCTACCACCCCTGCAAAGTGCAATAAATTATGATCCAATACTTGCACCATTTCAGGTGTAGCCCCTTTTTGCGGACCAAAAATATACGATGCGCCAAATGGACCACATAATGGATTGTTTACATCTGAAGCAATAACAATTTCTGTTTTAGTCAATCTCGAGTCGAGTTGTGACACATCAATGGAATCGATTTGGTTTAAGTTTCCACCTGTTGGCTCAAATGCTTCATGATATTGATTAATAAATTTCACGCCCAAAGCATGTGCCATACCAGCACCACCATCATTGGTCACACTCCCACCCAATCCGATGATGATCTTTTTCACACCGAATTCGAGAGCTGCGGCAAGCAGTTGCCCTGTTCCTACAGTATTAGTGAACAAAGGATTTCTTAAATGAGGTGGTATGAGATGAATGCCATTGGCTTTCGCCATTTCAATGACTGCTGTTTGTCCCTGATCAATTAATCCAAAATGAGTCATGACACGCTGATTAGCGAATGGGCCTTGTGCTTCGCACGCGATTTTTAATCCTGATTTTGCCATGACCAATGCATCAATGGTTCCTTCACCACCATCTGCCATTGGATTCAAAATACATTGTGCATCGGGTAAGACTTTATGGATGGCATTTTTCATAATCATGCATACCTGCTCAGCAGGCATGCTTTCTTTGAAAGAGTCGGGAGCAAGTAATATTGATAACATCTAAAATTTAAAATCTCTAAGGCATAATTTTATTTACTTTTACATAGTCAGCGTTTTTAGTTTTTTTAAACTCTAACCACCCACCATGAATCGAACTAAATGCATCAAGAGTTGTAACAAAACCATAATTCGAAGGATTAAAATCAATTTCCGCAGATTCTAAAGATTTTAATACTTCTTCTGTTTTTGCCCAGCCTTCATTATTTGATATTTGATTAATTAAATTTTGTACAAGCTTTACAAAGAGGCTAAAACTTCGTTTTCTTACTAGCAGCTGACTTCTTACAGTTTTTATTTCAAAAACACCAAGCTCTTTGAACAATTCAGAAATTTTGGATTTCCCATAAGTCCTTGGATCAAATTCGGGTTTAACATTACTAATATATTTACGTACCATAGATAAACTTGCCCACCCATGCTCATCAGACTGATCTTTTACAGCTTTATAAATCAAATTCATTAGTGCAGGTTCAAGCTTTAAACTAGATGCCTTTAAGTCATTATTTATATAATTCTGATCAGGAGATTTGTTATCCTCATCTTTATGATTTTTATTATCTAAATCTAAATTCTCTGTAAAAATAAATGTATCACAGGCTTTTCTAAAAGCTTCTGGAGTGTGTTTTTTACCAAAACCATATACAGATAATCCGCTCTCCCTTATTCTTGACGCAAGTCTAGTGAAATCGCTATCACTTGACACAATACAAAACCCATCAAATGTTCCGCTATAAAGTAAATCCATAGCATCTATTACCAAAGTCATATCGGTAGAATTTTTGCCTGAAGTATAAGCAAACTGCTGAATAGGTATAATTGCATGAGGAAGCAATACATCACGCCATTTTTTTAAATATTCACTACTCCAATCCCCATAAATTCTTTTTACAATGGCTATACCGTACTTAGCAATTTCTTCAAGTAAAGGCTCTACTAAAGCAGCTGAAGAATTATCTGCATCAATCAACACAGCTAGCTTCTTATTACCTATATCCATGGTAAAAATTTCTCACGTTAAATCTAAGTATTATTCAAATAATTTAAAAAAAATGCTGACCTTAGCCAGCATTTCTTCATGTTTACGCTTCAATCCATTTACCATCTTGGTAAATCAAAGACCATTTCGTTTGTTTACCTTCAGGCGTTTCGGAACCAATATATTGCGCTTGGTTTTTACGACTAAATTTCACTAAAGTTGGATTTCCATCAGGGTCAGTATCTGGCGCTTGTAGAATGAACTGATACTTTGGATCAAGTTGTTCGGCAACCGTACGCAATTCTGCAACCTTAGGAGCACGAGTTTCACGTACTTTAGGGAATTTACTTGCTGCTAAGAATAAGCCTGCTGCTCCATCACGTAATACGAAAAAGTCGTCATGTTTCGTTGAGCGCAAATGTTCCATTTTAATCGGGTCGACACGAGGAGGTGCTGGTTGACCATTCTTCAATACTTTACGTGTATTTTCACAGCTTGTGCAGGCAAAATAAGGACCAAAACGCCCTGTCTTTAACTGCATCTCACCATCGCATTTGTCACATGGAATTGTTGGACCATCGTACCCTTTAATTTTGAACTCACCTTCTTCAAGCTCAAAACCTTCGCAGTCTGGATTGTTCCCACAGATATGAAGTTTACGACCACCATCAATAACATAGCTATCCATTGCTGTTTCGCAAATTGGGCAACGTTTTTTCGACATTAAATCTGCGGTTTCTGCAGACTCATCATCAGATAATGCGGCCAAGGACTCTACTGGCGTTAAGTTAAGTGTGCCTTTACAACGTTCTTTCGGTGGTAAGTTATAGCCAGAACAACCTAAGAATACACCTGTGGTACCGGTACGAATCTGCATCGGACGATCACATTCTTTACAATGCACAGCATCAACTTCAACAGGCTGATTACGGCGCATGCCATTTTCACCCTGTGCAGTAGTCAGACGTTTCTTAAAATCACCATAGAAACTATCTAATAACTCTTTCCAATTACGCTCACCATCTGCAACTTTATCCAGTTGACCTTCTAGATCTGCAGTAAATGCATAATTCATTAAGTTGTTAAAACTTTCGTCCAAACGATCTGTAACGATTTCACCCATCTTCTCTGCATAGAGACGACGGTTATCCAATTTCACATAGCCACGATCTTGGATCGTTGAAATAATCGCTGCGTAAGTTGAAGGACGACCAATGCCTTTTTTCTCAAGCTCTTTCACCAATGATGCTTCTGTAAAACGTGCAGGCGGTTTAGTGAAATGTTGCGAAGGATCTAACTTTTGAAGTTGTAGAACTTCACCCACTTTCACAGCAGGCAGTAAAACATCATCATCTGACTTGTTCTGGCCACGTACTTTCGTAAAGCCATCAAATACCAAAGTACGACCTTTAGCTTTAAGCTCTACACCGTTCGCGTCAACCAAGATCGTCGAAGACAAATATTCAGCAGGTGTCATTTGACATGCAACAAACTGACGCCAAATCAGATCATATAGACGCTGAGCATCGCGATCTACGCCTGCAAGCTGATCACCCTTCAACGCAACGTTTGACGGACGAATCGCTTCATGGGCTTCTTGCGCACCTGCTTTATTTCCATAACGGTTTGGCTTTGCAGGAAGATATTTTTCACCATACTCGGTTTCGATATGTCCACGTACCATATTGACCGCATCATCACTCAAGAATGTAGAGTCGGTACGCATATAGGTGATATAACCTGCCTCATACAAGCGCTGTGCCATCGTCATCGTTTTCTTTACAGAGAAACCAAGTCGAGTACTTGCTGCTTGTTGTAAGGTCGATGTGATATAGGGTGCGCTTGGATTAACTTTGGTCGGTTTATCTTCACGGGCAGCAACTTTAAATTCAGCTTCTTTTAAAACATCCAATAAAGCATCAGTTTGTGCTTTGTTTTGAAGTTTTAATGTCTTACCTGACTGTTTGACTGCTTCTAAACGAATATCATCTTTTTTAGATTTGGTATCTGCAAAAACTTGCCAATATTCTTCAGGAATAAAAGCACGAATTTCTCGCTCACGCTCAACCACAAGTTTCGCAGCAACTGACTGTACACGACCCGCAGATAAACCACGTGCGATCTTCTCCCACAATAGTGGTGAAATCATAAAGCCAACAATACGATCAAGGAAACGGCGTGCTTGTTGTGCATTGACTTTATCAATATCTAAACGAGCAGGCTGTTTAAATGCTTCTTGAATGGCATTTTTAGTAATTTCGTTGAAAACAACACGTCTATAACGAGAGTCATCACCACCAATAACTTCTTTTAAATGCCAAGCAATTGCTTCTCCTTCACGGTCCAAATCGGTTGCGAGATAGACCTCGTCAACCTGCGAAGCAAGCTTTTTCAGTTCTGAAACAACATTTTCTTTACCAGGAAGCACTTCATAGTGTGCTTTCCAACCGTGCTCAGGGTCTACCCCCATACGATTGATCAGTGCCTGTTGAGCTTTTTCAGCTTTCTCTTCAGCAGTCTGTTTGGTACGTGTTACTGGTTTCTTTTCCGTACTTTTTGAAGCACCTGTTGGTAAGTCACGAACATGACCCACAGATGATTTCACAATGTAGTTTGAACCTAAGTATTTATTAATGGTCTTCGCTTTAGCAGGCGACTCGACGATCACTAAAGCACGTTTTTTTCCAGCTTCTGACGATTGAGCTGTAGCGCTTTTGGATGTGGACTTAGGAGCATTCGCCATAGTGAACCGTTATTCCTATAAGATTAAAAAAATTAAATTTCAGCCAATTTATGTAAAAGTGCTTTCATTTCATCAAGTTGTGTAGCGTGAAGATCTTCTTCTTCCTTCCAGTACAAACCGACGCAATTAGACTGCATATCAATAGCATAAATCCCTTTTAATGCAATGGGGAAATCATTAAATTTCTCATTTCCGTGAACAACATTGAGTTTTTCATTTTCAACCAATGCGCGCATTAAAGGTAGGCGACCATCAGGAATGATAACGCTGTAATACGCTACCATACTGGCACGATTTTCTGATGCCATTGGAATATTGGTCCATGAAGGTGCAGCAATCAAACGCGGGTGTAATCCCATTTTTCGCGCTTTCTCACGCATAATCCCCAACGCTTTTTCTCTTGGATTTACACGTAATCCAAAGATCGAGCCCAGCACAAAAACAACGATAAGAATCGTTATCCAAAGTCCAGCATTTTCCATAGTTCACCTTTTGCTTCTTATATTAGAGTTGCATAAGCCGAATATAAAAGGCAAGTTGAAAATTAAAAATACGATTTATAGCGGCATGAAACCAGTATCGAGACCTGAACCAAAGTAAGGCATGATGTGGTATAACCCACCTAAGCACAGTGCAACTGAAATAAAAAAAGCGATAAAATCATCGCTTTTTTCCTAGGCATATTTCAGTTCAAAAACATCTCATGGCTATAAAGTACTTCATGACCATTCCAGTAAATATATCCCTTATCAATCATTTCCTTAAGCAATAATCGCACATCAGATTTTGGAAATAGCTGTTCTAATAAATCACGCAGTTCATAAATATCTTTAGGCTTTCCGGATTTTAAAGCATTCAATTTTTGGATGACTTCCAGCTGGACAGGATCTATTTTTTCAAAATTTTTAAACAAATCACTCTGAATATGTTGAATGTCTTGTGACTCTTCAATTTCAGCTAAAATGTCTTTTGCTTCGATATGTAGCTTCGCCAATAACGCATCTACCTGACCAAGCTTGTGGTCTGCTACTACATCTTCATCAACATTCATATCCAATTGAGCCCACTGCTTTAATACCTTTTTACGAAAGGAAATTTGCTCACCTTCTTTTTTAACTACCTTTAAATTAATCAGCATGCCAATCAATTTAGCGCTGTGCTCGTCATTTATGCGCAACGTATTCTCGATCGAGTTTTTAAGCTTAGCTAAGGTGTTGGGCTTCCCTTCCATACGAACCACAACATCACAATACTGCTTTACTTTAAATAAATCATGATTTTGACGAATAGTTTCAACTGAAGGCACGTTGTATTTGAGTTTTGACACAGGTTGCTCTGGTTGTACCTGTATCAAATTACATTGAATGCCAGAAGCTCGCATCATGTCAGCCAACATGGTGCTACAGTCTCGTGCAGAAATCACATCAATCTCTGCGCCATGCTCAACCAATGCCAAGATTTGCCCCACAATCACAGCGTACTCAAATTCTTTTTCTTTTGCCTCAAGCATTTCTAAAATGACAATTTGACCACTACTAATCCAACTCGCAAATTCAGTCAAATCAGTGAGACTGTAATGAAAACTCCCTTTCGAATGAAATAGATAGGTCGTGGTGTAATGTTGCACAATCTCCCGAAATAACGTCGAAGTCGGCATGTTATTTTCAAGATCTATTAGGACAACTTTAGCGCTCATAGGATAAGATTCAGAATTCGGCAAGTGAAAAGACTATTACAACGACCTTCATATCAAAGGTCAAACTATTTACGCATACTTCTTAATAAATAATCAGTATTTATGTCACATCTTAATAATGTGGAGGTTTATCCAAAATTGGATCAAATGGAGCAACACCATCGTCAGCATGAGTAGCTTCAACACGTTGATACAAAATTTGCATTTGTTTCTTTAAATCGCTGATTTCACGGCTTTGTAACGCAATTTGAATATTTAACTGATCAACTAATTCATCTAAAAATGCAATTCGGACTTGCAAATCTTCTATGGGTGCGGAAAATGACGCCTGCTCATTTAGATTTTTTTGATTCGACATTATAAGTCCTCATCAGGGGATTTCAGGAAACATTATGGCCTATATTACCTTAAGGGACGTCCAACTCGCATTTGGTGGACCGTACTTACTCGACGGCGCGAATTTTAGTTTAGAACGCGGCGAACGAGTGTGTTTGATTGGCCGTAATGGTGAGGGTAAGTCTACTTTACTTAAACTCATTGATGGAAGTTTATTGCCTGATGCTGGTGAAGTTTCCCTGCAAAATGGCATCACCATTTCTATGCTGGCTCAAGACGTGCCAATGGACTCGGGACGTGTTGCAGATATTGTGGCAGATGGCGCAGGTGAAGCAGCTTCTGTTCTTAGAGCTTATCACGAAGCAAGCGAAGCTTGTGTACTCGGCGATATGGAAGCTTGCGATCGCATGGGTAACTTGCAACATAAAATGGATCAATTAGATGGTTGGGCACTTGAAACTAAAGTGAATTCAATCCTCAGTAAAATGGGACTTGATCCTGATGCTGATTTAGCTGATCTTTCAGGTGGTCGTAAACGTCGTGTACTTCTTGCACGCGCACTACTCACCCAACCTGATGTTTTGTTACTCGACGAACCAACGAACCATTTAGATGTTGAAAGTATCGAGTGGTTAGAAAAATTCTTACTCGATCAAAATAATCTAACATTACTCTTCATTTCGCATGACCGTTCATTTGTAGACAGTATTGCTACACGTATTGTGGAACTGGATCGTGGCATCTTACGCAGTTATGAAGGGAACTATTCACGTTACCTCGAACTCAAAGCTGCACAGATGGAAGCAGAAGAAAAACAAAATGCGCTGTTCGATAAAAAGTTAGCAGAAGAAGAAGTTTGGATTCGTCAAGGCATTAAAGCACGTCGTACCCGTAACGAAGGTCGTGTGCGTGCCTTAAAAGCATTACGAGAAGAATCTAAAGCCCGCCGTTCGCAGCAAGGCAAAGTGAGCATGGCCACCCAAGATGCTCAACGTTCAGGCAAAGTGGTCTTCGAAATTGAAAACCTCAGTGTGCAATTTGGCGACAATCCTCCAATTATCAAAAACTTTAACGCATTGGTGCTACGCGGTGACCGTATTGGTCTAGTCGGTGACAACGGTGTCGGTAAAACCACGCTGATCAAAGCAATTTTGGATCAACAAGAACATTCAGGCACGGTCAAAACAGGTACTCAACTCGAAGTGGCTTATTTTGACCAGCTCCGTAATGTACTCGATCTTGAAAAATCAGTAAAAGATAATGTGGCTGAAGGGTCAGACTTTGTCGATATCAATGGCGGGCGTCGTCATATCTATAGCTATTTACAAGACTTCTTGTTCTCACCTGAACGTTCTCGTACGCCTGTAAAAGCCCTTTCTGGTGGTGAACGTAACCGCATTTTATTGGCGAAATTACTGCTTAAACCATCGAACCTCATCGTGATGGATGAGCCAACCAATGACTTGGATATGGTCACGCTTGAACTACTTGAGGAGATGCTCAGCGACTACAAAGGAACATTGCTTCTTATTTCGCATGACCGTGCCTTCATGGACAATGTTGTGACTTCAACTTGGGTATTCGATGGCAAAGGCAATATCGATGAATATGTCGGTGGTTATCAAGACTACCTCATGCAACGTCCTGATCAAACTGTAGTCGATCAAAAATCTGCGGTGAAAAAAGCAGCCGCAAAGGCTGAAGCGGCAGCAGCCCCTGCACCCGCAGTTAAAAAAGTTAAACTAAGCTATAAAGATCAGCGTGCTTTAGAACAACTTCCTGCTGAAATGGAAGCTTTGGAAAAGGAACAAGCCGAGATTAATGCACTTTTAGCAGATGGTTCTTTATTTGTGTCAGATAGTGACAAAGCAACTCAACTTTCAATTCGACTTACTGAAATTGATGAGCTACTTTTAGAGAAATTAGAACGCTGGGAAGCGCTTGAAAGTCTTGCGAATGGTAGCTGATTACCCTAGTAAATAAAAAACTCCGCGCTTGCGGAGTTTTTTTTGTCAAGATTGATCACGCTAAACCAATTACTGCAACCAATGCTGCTAGCGCACCTACAATCTTTTTACCTTGTGGAACAAATTTCACCATCAATGCCCCTAAACCCAGTCCAAGAGCATAAATCATTGCCATGGCAGTAATCATGCCTAAAATCTGAATGCCAACATTTCCATTCATCGCTAATTCAGCTCCGTGTGCTGAACCATGAAAAACTGATAGAAACACTGCTGCAACTGGAAAAATTCTGTTCGATTTGGTCCATAAACTTACAGCTAAGATGAACAATGAACCTACAATTCCAATTTCTGCAACGCCATTCGGAATAATTCCATGCGCACCTAAACTGAATCCAGCAACGAGCGCTGTAAGCAAGCCCCATGCCCCAATCATCTTCCAAATTTTAGACATGCTCCACATCAAAACGCCGAAACTGAGTGCCATCATCAAATGATCCAATCCTGTAAACGGATGAATGAAGCCCGTCCAAAAATTAGCGTCATGGTGATGATGGCCTGGATGTGCCATTACAAGGCTCGGAACACTTGCCAGAATGAATAGACCGAATTTATTGCATTGTTTCATCCTTTAAGCCCTCTTGTTTAAGCTTTGAATAAACCTTGTTTTTCAATAAAACTGATAATCTCGTTTAAACCATCTTCAGTTTTCATGTTTGAAAACAAGAACGGTTTATCTCCTCGCATACGCTTGGCATCTTGATCCATCACCTGCAAATTCGCTCCAACCATTGGCGCCAGATCTGTTTTATTGATAATCAGTAAGTCAGACTTGGTAATGCCTGGACCGCCTTTACGTGGAATTTTTTCACCACCAGCAACATCAATCACATATAGCGTCAGATCAGACAGTTCAGGGCTAAACGTTGCTGCCAAATTATCACCACCACTTTCAATGATAATTAACTCTAGACCATCAAACTTTTCACATAAGTCATCAATCGCTGCCAAATTGATTGAGGCATCTTCACGAATAGCCGTATGAGGGCAACCGCCAGTTTCCACCCCCACAATACGATCGGGTGACATGGCTTCATGACGAGTTAAGAAGTTGGAATCTTCTTTTGTATAAATATCATTGGTCACCACCGCCATATTGTATTTATTACGCAATGCACGGCATAAATTTAAAGTCAGTGCTGTTTTACCAGATCCGACTGGTCCACCAATTCCGACACGTAAAGGAGAACGTTCTGACATGATTGATTCCTTATGATAATTTTTAAGATCTAAATAAACGCGAATATTGTGTTTCATGGGACATGCTGAGCATGGCATATTGTGGTAAGGCACTGCTGAGTTGATGATCTTCTATACACATTGCATGCGTTATGGCATCTGAGACTAAACCATGTAAATGCCACAAAATTCGTTGACCACTCATCTGACCGAGCGGCACAGTTTTGACTGCGCCAAGTACTTGGTTTTCTAAAACAGTAAATGTATACGCCGTTAAAACATCTTCGATATTCAGATCCAATCGCCCACATAACTGAGCATATACAGGTACAAATCCAAGTTGTTTTTTGACCGTAACGGGCATTTTCAATACATCTTTAATCCATGCGTTCAAGGAAAATGCCAACTGCTGCGATTCAGCCAATAACTCACGACTTTCACGACTGGCTCGATACAACTGCGCCCAATGATTAAACTGCTGTTCATCATCATGGGCCTGCATCAAACGCTTCAATACAGGTAGCTCAAAACGAACCAAAAGCATTTCCAGAACTTCTTCGAAGTACGCAATACTGGATTGCTCATCATGGATCAAACCTTGATCGATCGCACTTTCAACACCTTGCGAATAGCAATAAGCGCCTACAGGCAAAGCTGTAGAGGACAAAGTTAACAGTTTGAGTAAGTGAGCTGCATTAGTGATGCGCATGAGCATGAATCGCTTTGATTGGGCTTAGACGATGATCATGTGCATGCTGAGCATAAGCACCACTTTCTGGCTCAAATGGATGATCCACTTCCGTGACCATTAAACCCAATCCTTCGACCATTTCGGCTAAGACATGATCAGGTTCAAAATATAGTGCACTAGGCGTGAGCATAAGAGGGACATGACGATTCCCTAAATGATAGGCTGCTTTCAAAAGCTCAAATTCAGAAGAAGCTTGAACACACATCAGGCGTTCGGGCAATGCGTCTACCCGCAGTAAGTCACCTGATTCAGTTGCAATAAATGATCCGCCGCGAAGAATACCTGTGCGCGGTAAATCTGCACCAATATCGCACCCTGAAACTAAAGTTGCACGAAAACGGCTCTTTTGTCGTGTATCAAAGTTGAGTTGCACAGTTTCGAAAGCTTGATCTTCTGTCACTGCTTCTATTCTTTGAGTATAGATTTTCATGCCTTTCCTATTGTCGCTTGAATACTTTGCTTTAATTTCAACTTGCGAAATGTCTTGTCAACATCAATCCATTTACGCATCAAAATTAAGCATTATTCATGCCAACATGAAATCTATTGGTGCATCCCCTTCTTCTTATTAAAGAATATTCAATGATCTATAAAAATGTTTAAGCCCAGATCACCAAGATTGCTGCAATTACAACTAAGGCTAATCCCCAATGTTCGGCTTTCGCTAACTTTTCTTTAAAGAAGTAAGCGGAGATCAACAAACTAAACAAAATCTCAATCTGACCGAGTGTTTTCACCACTGGGACACTCATCATGCTCATGGCGGTAAACCATCCCAGTGATGCCATAAAACTACATACACTGACTTTAAAGGTCAGTCCTAGACATTGCCACATCGCCAGCAGCGTTTGACGACTGAATAAGCTCAGATACAAAAGCATACTCAAGCATTGAAAGCCAATCACCGACAGTAATACCCATGCAGCGCGATGAATTGTTGGCAACATTGTTAGTTCAAGACTGGCCTCTCTAACCAATAGTGAAGTGATAGCAAAACACAAACCACTCCCGATGCCAATCATCAGTGTTTTGGGTGAAAATCCAGTAAAACCATGTCCCCGACTCAACAGAAACACAGCAAAACCACCCAGTAACACCCCAAACCATGCCAACCATGACAAATGATCAGAGAGAAAAGCAACGCCAATGATTGCAGCTAAGATCGCTTCACTTTTAGCCAGTCCCACGCCAATGGCATAGTTTTTTTGTTTAAATAACTGCACCATCAATGCAGTGGCTAAAATTTGGCTAATGCCTGCGATAAAAATATAAACCCAATATTTTGTCGTAAATTGAACAGTCGCTGTTACCGGTGAAAAGTGATAAAGGCTACTCAAATAAATCAATGCAAAAGGCAAGGCGAAGATAAAGCGTGCAAGGGTCACGCCCCATACATCGACAGTGGTACTCAGTTGTTTTTGAAAAGCATTGCGCCATGCCTGCATAAAAGCAGCCATGAGGGTAAAGAGAATCCAACTGAACGCCATAAAAATATCACTTTAATGAGTAGGACTGACGGGTTTTATTCTATGCCTCATCCAGTGTAATGACTAATCAAAAAAGGATTGTATGTAGATAGCATAAAGTTTGATTTTATTCGTTAGATAAAAAGATGATATTTTTTGAGCTAACATTCCTCGTGTAACTGTCACCTAAATCAGTTGAAGTAACATCGTATCTAAATTGCATAACATTGAGATCACTGATAAATTTTTCACATGAATATTTTTATATGTTAAAAGTATGTAATTAGACTCTAAGTCTAATTGCAAGATGCTGCCCCTTAATGCAGTATTTACTTATAAAAAAAATGATTTATCAGTGACGATATTTCACCCTATACCCGATAGCCGGAAGCCATCTCAGGTAAGGACCTACAATGACCAGCTTACAATATTATCAAACTATTTTTGATAAAGCGGGCGATGCAATTTTTGTACATGATATTGGCAGTGTCCAATTTATGGATGCCAATGAAGCCGCTGTAGAACTTACTGGATATAGTAAATCTGAATTGACACAAATGAACGTTGAAAAGATCAGTGCTTTTCAACATGGTTTTGATTTGCATCATGCACTCCGAAAAGTTCAACAGGCCGCCACTACAAAAGACGAAGCAATCACATTTGAATGGTTAATAGAGTCTCAAGACCAACGTCATATCCCAGTTGAAGTATGTCTTAAAAAAGTTGAGATTGAAAATAAACCAAAGCTTCTCGCTCTAGTACGTAACATCAGCGAAATCAAAAAGTATCAATATGCTCTACAGTCTAAAGATCAATATTTCAAAATGCTGCTTGAGCATTCTGGAGATGGAATTGCTATTCTCGACTTACAAGGCAAACTACTTTATGCCAGCCCATCATTACAAGGTATTCTTGGTTATCGGGATCGCTTTGTACTCAATAAGAATGTGTTAACTGCAATTCATCCTGATGATCGTATTAAAGTCAGACAGCTTCTATTTAAGAAAACAGAACAACGTGCAGTTGGTGTGATTCATTACAAAATCTTGCACCACAATGGAAAATGGCGACACCACGAGGCAACCTATCGTAACTTATTAGATCACCCTGATATTCAGGGAATATTGGTGAATTATCGTGATATCACTGAGCGTATTGAGGCTGAAGAAAAAGCACGTGCTCGTGAAAAGCAACTTGGTCATATGTCACGTTGCAAAACGATGGGCGAACTGGCTACAGCGCTCGCCCACGAATTAAATCAACCACTGGCTGCACTCAACAATTACGTTGGAGGTAGTATTATTCGCATTCAAAACGGTTTAGCCAACACACAAGAGACTCTTGATGCCCTCAATGCTGCTTTAAATCAAACACATCGCGTCAATGGCATTATTCACAGCATGAGAAGCTTTTTACGTAAAGGCGAAGCGAATTTCCAGATTCATTCTATGAGTCATCTTATTCAAGAGTTACATCCTTTGATTAAGCTTAAAGCAGATCAAGGTGGATGTACCATCCATTATGAATTAAGTGTTTCGCCTATTTTTATATCAGCAGATGAAACGCTCTTTAGCCAAGTCATTATCAATCTCGTTTTCAATGCGGTCGATGCTCTACAAACTAACCCTGAGGGTGAAAGGGACATTTATATCCGCACTTGGCAACATAACCAACATGCTCGAATTGCAATTGCAGATAATGGGCCTGGACTCGAAGGGCAAAATCCAGAACAAATTTTTGAATCTTTCTATTCAAGTAAAAACAACAGCATGGGTATTGGCTTAACTCTGTCTCGAAGCATCATTGAAAACCATCATGGTTATTTATGGGTCTGTGAAGGTGAGTCCGGCGCTATTTTTAATATCTCTCTGGCAGCACAGGAGCGTACAAAATGTATTTAACCAATTCTCATGTTCCCGAGCCCATTGTGTATGTGATAGATGATGATCAAGACATTTGTAATTCACTCACATGGTTGCTCGATTCCGTGCAACTCGAAACCAAAACATTCAATAGTGCTACTGAATTCCTGAATTATCAGCGCCCGCAAACGCCTGCATGTTTGATTCTTGACATTCGTATGCGAGGAATGAGTGGCTTGCAATTACAACAACAATTGAACCAACAAAAAACCCGTATGCCGATCATTTTCATGACTGGCCACGGCGACATTCCAATGTCGGTCAACGCGATGAAAGCTGGAGCA
This sequence comes from Acinetobacter sp. YH16032, assembly GCF_013417345.1. Lineage (NCBI taxonomy): Bacteria > Pseudomonadati > Pseudomonadota > Gammaproteobacteria > Moraxellales > Moraxellaceae > Acinetobacter > Acinetobacter sp. YH16032. The sequence continues at coordinate 79,938 of NZ_VPEE01000010.1, forward strand.
TTTGATTTTTTAGAAAAACCTTTTAATCCACAACATATGCTTAATCAAATCCAAGCCTGTCTACAACTTGCTGAACAAGATTTTATCGAACAAGAAAAACGTCAAGAACAGATGATTAAATTGAAATCTTTATCACCAAGAGAAAGTGAGATTATCAATTTATTGGTCGATGGACTTTCGAGTAAACATATTGCACAAATGTTGAATATCAGCCATAAAACAGTAGAAATTCACCGCACTCATATTCGTCAGAAGTTAGGAACTGAATCTATCGCACAGATCGTCAATATGGTCTTGATGTGTCGTGATCGCTCAGTACCGGCGATGGGTTAACCATCGCCTGAGCGGGAGAAAGATGATATGTTCGATTAAAAAAAACGATCAAAATGAATTTGTTGTTGTGGAATACCAGCTTGGTGAGCCATTTGTTCAATTGATTTCACCATCGGTGGTGGACCTGCACAATAGATTTCATGCTCAATCAATTGTTCACCTAATACATCTTGAATGACATCATGAATAAAGCCTGAACGGATACCTTCAATGAATTCAGAGGAGGTTGCAGGTACATAATTGAGGCGTTCCCCTAATTCTGTCCAGTCACGTAATTGATTTTCAGTGAACAAATCACGCTGTTCACGTCCACCATGGAAAAACCAGAGTTTGTGATTTTTCAAATGTGGATTGACTGCAACACCACGTGCAATCGCTAACATGGGGGCAAGACCTGAACCGCCTGCCACACAGACAATCGGACGAGGTTGTTCTTGTAAATGTGCTAAACCGTATGGACCATCAATTTGTATTTCTGCTTGTTCACGCAACTGTTCATCAAACAGTACATTGGTCATCTTACCATCAGGAACACGGCGGATTTGGAAGACCCATAAACCGTTGTCATTCGGCAGATTGGACATCGAATAGGCACGAAGTAACTCTTGATTCACCCAAACTAAGGCATATTGTCCTGGGATAAATTGTGCAGGTTCATCGGATTGCAAATGCACTTCCAAAATATCGTGAGTCACCAATTGCACATGTTTAAGCTTCACTTTTTGTAATTTTGGAATCACTTTGGGTACGCATTTTTCATCTAAACGAAGCTTAATCACGCAATCCGATTTAGGACGACATTGACACGCCAGTAACCGACCTTTACGTTTATCACGATCGCTTAATCCAGGTGCATCTGCCCATAAATTTTCCACTTCGCCTGACAGGACATCGATTTTACACGTTCCGCAACCACCCGCATTACATTCGTAAGGAATGCCTAGCCCTTCACGTAAGCCACCACGGAGCAATACATCATCCGCTGCGCAGTTGAATGTGCCCTGACCTTCGATTTGAATTTTATACATCGGCATCACTCCACCAAATAGACTTTGTCTTCACGCACGATGGATTGATAGGTTTTCAGTGGAATCGTACATGGCGCCCCACAAGGTTCACCTGTTTTGATATCGAATGCACCTGCATGAAATGGGCACTCCACTTCACAGCCATCAATTTCACCATCTGCCAATGATGCATCACCATGTGTACAGGTATCATCGGTGACATAGAACTCGCCATCTTCTAAATGAAATACTGCCAATGGCGGATAACCGTCAATGATGACTTGTAGACCCTCACCCTGTTCCACATCAGAGGTTGAACACAAAAATTTCTCAGCAACATTGGTCATTTTAATGTTCATTGAGTTAACTCCTCTATGGGTGAATCTGTTGCTTCAGGACCTAGAATGTGATAACCACCATCGGCATGAATCACACTGCCTGTCAGTAATTTTGCTTTCGGGCTACACAACAAACTTAATGCTTGTGCGACTTCCTCTGCATCCGCAATACGCCCTAACACATGGAAACGTCCTGCCACGCGGTCCGTCTTGGTACGGTCTCCGCCAGAGATCATTTGCATTGGGACGGACCAAGTCCAACCTAATGAGAGTGCATGTACACGAATACCATCTTGCGCTAGATCCAGTGCCATGCTTTGTGTGAGTTGCTCTAAAGTTGCTTTAGACGCTGGATAGACCCAGCGTTCTTTTTGTGCAATACGTGCGCTTACGCTGCTGATATTAATTACGGCACCATCAGTACTTTTTTTCAAAAGTGGTCGACATGCTTGTACTAACGCTGCGTGACCAAATACCGTGACATTGAACGTGTTTTGCCAATCTTGACGTGTAGATTCAGATCCATGATCTTCATACAAACACGCTAGGTTAACCAAGACGTCTAACTGAGTGAGTTTTCCACTTAAGTTACGAATACTTTCATCATTAGCGAGATCTAGAAATTCGTACTGAGCTTGGGTTGATTGTGCAACTTGCTGTCCTTGAGTTTGATTAATATCAGCAACAATGACCTGTGCACCTAAGCCTTTCAACTCTTGGACTACGGCTTGACCAATATGTGTCGCACCACCTGTCACCAAGACGACTTTTCCATCTAAGTCTGTCATGAAACCTCCTTGTACTCAGGCCATTCATTAAATTGTCCCTTGCAAAACAGCAGAGGTCGTTGATTACTGTGGCGACATTGCTCAATTTTACCGAGGAAGATTTGATGATCACCCGCTTCAATTTGTTGAGCTCTTTTGCAAATAAATTGCACGACACATCCTTCTAAAACAGGTGCTTTCGAACCTTGAATTTTCCACGTACCATACTGAAATTTGTCCGCAATCGGCTTAGCGAAGTTTAAGCCTACTTCCTGCTGATGTGCACCTAAAATATTAATGGCGAAGTATTCAGCATTTTCAAAAATAGATCGGCTTGGAGAATGATTGACTAAACTCCATAACACTAATGCAGGATCTAAAGACACTGAACTAAAGGAATTAATCGTCAACCCTACAGGTTGTTGATCTTGGTCTAAGCAAGTGACGATCGCCACTCCTGTCGCAAAGCCACCAAATGCCTGACGGAGCGATTTCGCTTCCGCCAGATCAACATCCTGCCAAAGTAATTCAGGCAGCTGCATGTTGAAACTCCTTTCGTGACAAGTATTCTTTTGCCCCAGCTTCACCATCTACCGCTGGCCAGAAACCACATGGATTGTTGAAATGCCCCATAAAATCATCTGCAATGGCTTGGTTTTGCGATGCTGCGCCTAACACTTGCAATAAGCTTTCACTTGGTGGGTTTAACAGCAAGTTGGTAAATTCTGTGGTATAACGACCTGACTTTTCCCAGAATTGCTCAAAGACTTCTGTCATCCAATCTGCACTAAAGTCTTCATCACCTCGTGCTAAAATCGCAGCTAAATAATGCTCCACCATACGAGTTGCATTGTTTGCGCCTTGTCCTGCGATTGGATCATTTACAATGACAGTGTCTCCAATCCCCCAAATTTTTGCACCGTTATCTAAGGTTGCAACAGGATCTCGAACTTCAGGGCGGAATGCACCTTTGAGCCATGCATTTGGATCACTTAATTCCATATTATCGACCATACGGAAGCTTTGATCTGGTGTTACTTTGGCAACCGCTTCTTTCATGCGTTGGACCATTTCTTCGCCAGATGTCACATCATCGAAGATATCCATTGGACCATTCGGTACACATTCAAATAAGAAACTACGACATGGACCATGCGTGTGACTATAGAACGGCATACTGAAGTATTCGCCTGCACCTGCAACAAAATTAAAATGTAAGGTCTGTGAGGGTTGACCTTGCCAACTATTTGGACCACACAAATCATCACCGACTACGAGTGCAGCAGCCAATTTACGTGGCGGCGTTTGATGCACTGAACGTGTTTCATTGCGTTTGAATAAACTCGTGATATTGCCCTTACCTGCCGCCAAAATCGTCAAATCATTTTCAGCAGTGATTACTTCCAAATCTTCTGGACTGACATTTTGAATGATGAGCTTGCCACCACGGCGCGGATATTCCTCTAACCAACGGTGATATTTGGTTCGTTGGTCCATGGCAATACCGTCATTATCATGTAAAAAACCTGTCACAGGTAACATGATATCGCCGTTTGGTGCACGAAAATCGACATGCAATGCTTGACCACGATGCGCTTTCCCATCCCAAAAATTTAAGCCCAATCTGCGCTCTAACTCTAAAGTTCCTTCAAAAAACATTGTGGTACTGACCATACGACCATGTAACAACTCATCCGCAGGGCGATCTACATATAAAGTGACATCATATTTGTTTTCGAGTAGCGAGAACGCCAGTAATAAACCTGCTTGTCCACCACCGATAATTGCAATTTTTCTCATCTTAAATTCCCCTTAGGCCGTATTGATTCAGTGCCTATTTAACTGTGTTCGGATAGGGTTGATTGAAGGTCAAATTCAATTCGACGCGTTCAAATTTCCATTCACCCTGCTCATTCCGACTTACTTCTGTTTTATAAAATCCACCTAAGCAACAGGTCGTTGCAGGTTTAACTTGATCTGTTGCGGCTGTTGTTGATTCCTCGGCTAAATTACAGACTTCCCATAACATCCAAGTTGCCTTTGCATGGTCTTGATCTAGGAGCTGTATATCGGGCATGGCCATAATATGTAAGCTCCATAACACTTGAGCCTCTGCAATATTGGACAATGCCTCTAAAATATTTTGACGTCCTTGATACTCCCCAAAACCCTTAGCACACCAAACGGCATTTTGGTGAAATACATGCTGTAAAATGGCTGGATTGTTGCGCTGATCAGCCGCTGTTGCATAGCGACCGATCAGGCCACGAATCGCCTCGCAGGCCTCCAGATAATGCAAACGCTGTTCTAGATTGTGCTGGCTCATCCTGTATTCCTCTTAAACGTTGACCATGTCACCAGTTTCATAAATGAAACGGTTCTCCGCAAATGCATACGGTACGCCAACTGAACCCTTATAAAGCTCGATGTGTGGTGCAACTTCAGCAAAGCTGAGACTTAACCAATACAACTTATGAAGCTCTTCAGGTAAGGTCCCTAGGACATATTGATCGAGTGCGGCAAGTAGCTTGCGCATTTCGGGCAAAATAGCATCGTAAAATGCTTGCAATTCTTCTTTGGTTGAGTTCAAACGCGCTTCATGGCGTTGCTTACCCGTTCCTAAAGCCCATTTCGCAACAAAAGGTTCTAAGCTTGCAAAGTCAGCTGGCAATTGTGAAATGATGTTTGACATGTGCATTCTCCTTATGCGCGATTCAGGTATTGTTCAAGAACGTGGTAACCGTGACGAATCAGGATTTCTTCGTCTTGTAGATGCATCACTTTTTTCGCTCGAGACTCAAGTGCTTCTTGGGTATCTTCCATGGTGGCAGTATCTTCTAACCACGCATTACGTTGTAATACTTGTGCAAACTCTTGCGCCCAACGCTCTGAATAGGTTTTCGCTTTAGGCAGGTAATAGCGACCCTCCCAACGGGTTTGGTTATGGCCGACCGGCCAGAACTGATGGGTGAACCATACTCCTTCAGTCACATGCACCAAGATATTCGGGAAAATGACAGATAATTCAAACGAGAAGTCATCACGATCATTTGGATTGACTGATTTAGGTAGCTGAACACGTTCATAGTGATTCACCAATGATGCGCCAGTGATCTCACCTGACAATGCAGCCGCTGGTTTTGGATTGGCGTTTTTGGTTAAGCACACAGCGCAAGTACGATGATCACCAAACAATTGCACTTCTTGTAAACCTGATGCGAATACATTCGGGAAAGAGCCTGCATGAATGGTCGCCACGTGATACGCTTCAGCAAATGCGTCATGAGCGACTTTCCAGTTACAGTTCAGAACTGTGTTATAGGCAAAGCATTCTTCCATTTCATGGAATGGATAACCGCCTAAATGCTGTCCCATACCGCCTAAGAATTCTTCTACCGATTGAGTGCCGTCATTATCCAAATTGATGAAGATAAAACCTTCCCACACTTCGGTGCGTATTGGTGCTAAACCGTTATGACCTTTGTCAAAGCAAGATGTGAATTTTTCTTCTTCAGGTACGCTGACCAAATCACCTTTAGCATCGTAAACCCAACCGTGGAAACGACACGTCACGACTGCGGCTTTGTTTGAACCAAAGGTTTCATTGCCGGTTTCCACCACAACTTTGTTACCACGGTGTGAACAAATATTGTGGAATCCACGGATTTCACCATCTTTACCATGCATTAAAATGACTGAGGTTTTAGCAAAATCTAAGCGTTTAACTTTATAGTCGCCTTTCTTTGGTATTTCTTCTACACGCCCCACTTTCAACCAAACTTTTGAGAAAACTTTTTCAATTTCTTCCTGATAGATCTCTGGCGAAATACATGGTTCGGTTGGAATAGGCTCAATACCAAGTTCTGGATATAAATCGCCCCAACGGAGTTTTGCATTACTGTTCATATGACATTCCTGTTCAAGTTCTCGTTTCTAAGTTTTAAGTTCAGTAAATTTCATGCTTTTTTCGAACAGCGTTTGAATCACCCGAATCAACCGCCGTTCACGTGATGAATTAAAGTTGGTAATGTTCGCGAACTAAGTTTGCGATCCCCAATTTTTCTAAAATTGGCATTGGGCATAAGAAGGTTGCACGTACCATTCCTGGTAAACGGCTGATTTCGATAGAGCCTGTAATTGTGCAACGGTTCATAACCTCATCCACACTTAAACCTGTGACTTTTGCCGCTCGATTTAAAGCATTGTCCGTTGCATCATTGAGGTTCTTACCTGTTCCCATAAATGTGATTGGACCACTTTCCTCAATTTCAGTTTGTCCCCAACGCGCACCTAAAGCTTTCACTTTTTCACGCTCTTCCTTGGTAAATGGACGTGCCATTGGTGGTAAGTCATCTGGTGCTTGAAGTAAAATTGGACCATCAATAGTTAAGCCTTTAATCACTTCCACTTGTAATTCTGTTTCGCCTGAAACGTCCGTGGCATGCCCTGCAATTTCACCATTGCCTTGTTGCGCATGCATATCTCCCATGTAGACACCTGCACCTGGTACTTTCACAGGGCAAATCAAAATACAGCCTGGACGAATCGAATTGGTATCCATGTGACCGTCAGTTTTGGCTGCGATAAGCTCTTCTTCAGTCATCCCGAATTTATGCGGTGCATTAATCAAGTACTGACCGAAGTCGTGACAGTTATGAGAGTCTGGTAAATCACGTGAAGGTGTCGTACCAATATTTCCGAGGAATGGACGCATGTGTGCAGCAACACCCGGCATGTCAGCACGCGCTAGTGATAGAATAGAATGCTGTGCAGCATGTTCAGGTAATGCAGAAAGCTCATTGGCATTACCAGCTAACTTGTTGGCAATCTCTTGATTGACCGTCAAACTCACTTTATTTTCTTCGTCCAACACGATCACATAACCATGTGAAAAGCGAAAAGCACTGACTTCTGCACCACAGTTTTTACAGTGAATCGCGTCGTCGCCAATCCCTTCTACATAACTTGCAGGCTGTTCAGTACCACATGCCTCACAATATTTCGCAACAAACGGATCGCCTTTATAACGCCCCTCAACAAATTGCATCACACCAGATGAGGTCGCCGTAGAGGTCACATGCATGTGTTTTATCTTTAAAGCGACAGCATCGCCCACCTCTGCACCTTCAATAAAGACAGGCAGTGTTACTTCATGCCCACCTTGGAATGCAGGTGTAATCATGGGACCCCAGCATCCTGGAGGTGTACCAGTTTTAAGTGTCCCACCATTTTTTAAAGGGCCAAGCATACGTTGGCTCGGTCCGACGATACCGCCTGAAAACTCATTCACCACTAAATAATCGACAGCTCCAGCACTGCCTGCTGCATATTCTTGATTCTCAATTTTCATGGCCTTACCTCTATATGCTTGCTCTAATGTTTGGGTAACAATGTTTTAAAATGGAATGGTGATATCAATTGCGAACTTCTGACCTTCTGGTCGGTTTTCAACATCAAATTCTTTTTGATATTTCGCTGCGATTGCATACCCTTTAGGGAATTGATAGCGAACCTGTGGTCCTACGCTGGCTGCTTTAGCTTTAAAATCACCTAAAACAGCACCTTCACCTGAGTCACCTTCAAGCTGACGATGTACGTAACCACCAACACCAACCGCCAAAGGTCCCATGTGTTTCGCGACTAAGTAATCGACATGCAAAGCATTACCCGACTCGTATTTGGTATCTTTATTCTCGAAATTGATGTCATACATCCACTTGGTACTGACTTCGATACCTTGTTTATTTAAGTATGTGGTCGAGATAATTGGTTGAATGGTGTAATAGTTACGTCCAATATTCGCGAGTCTATTTTTGTTGTAAGAGCCAACTGGAATATAAAAGTCGATACCTGTCGCCACATGCCAATCCCCTTTATGCCAACCCAATAAGAATGGATCGATAATGAGATCACCCATTGACATGTGATCATCTTGACGACCACCTAATGTAAGATCTGCATGGGCATATACAAGGAATGCATGCATGCCCCATGTCGCGCCTAAAAATGTTTTGTCACTGACATAGACACCACGAGCAACTGTGGCAAAAGTATCAATTTTAAAATCATCAAATACTGGATGATCATTTTTAAATTTATCTGCGTTGTAGTATTGGTTATAACTGACGAGATACATCCCAGGTGGCGGCATTGCTCCACCAAAAAAACTCTCTGTCCCATCAGGATAAGCACTTCCGCCATTTTCAGCGGCAAGCGCTAAACTTGCGCTACTGCAAAGACATGTGGTCAATGCCACAGAAGTTAGATATTTCCTTACCATTTACCGCATCCCCCTCGTTGCTAAATTCCTTGCTGGCGATGTTCTAAATCGTCTAGCGCATGTCTTAATCTAGTCTTGAAAGGAGGCAGGGAAATATAAGGATGAATCTATGTTGAATTAAGGGATTATCTTGTAGAAATATTGATTTATTCTCACTGGTATAGAGGTTTTAGAGAAATAAAATAGGTTTTCTTCACTATAGCGATAGGTAAAATCCTCTATAAATGTGAATGATTTTTTATTTAAATTACATGTTTTGAAACATTTGAAAGTTAGCGTTGTCATATCGCTGTTGTACTTTGTAGAACACAGACCAGCAAGATGTGCACAATCATGAATATTAAAAGCAACTCCATCATCGGCGTGGGCATCATGTTGATTGATCAACGTCAAAAAGTTCTATTGGGTTATAGAAACAAAATTGATGAACCTGCCTCATGGTGTTTTCCGGGTGGAAAAATGGATGCGCATGAATCAGTTGAAGATGCTGCAGTACGCGAATTGTTAGAGGAAACTGCTTTAGATCTGAGTCAATATATTGAGTCTATTCAACCCTTAAATACGATCATTGATCAAGATTCTGAGGCAGTAAAAGTTACGTTCGGAACGATTTATCAACTTCTAGATGAACGTTTAAAGACTCAAATTCGCGTTACAGAACCTGAGATTTTTGAGCGTTGGGAATGGTTTAGTTTTGATGAGCTTCCACAACCACTTTTTCCTGAAACTGAAGTGATGATTAAATATTTTTTAAATCAGCCTCAGGAAAAAAGATGGGCTGTTTACTCAAACCAATCCAACGCTAAGACTTCCTAAATTCACTTACTAATTTCGCCAATTGCTCCATACCATCAAAAGTGGTTGGAATCTTTTCATCTGAAGAAACGAGCGGTGAGAAGATAATATTTTCGAATTTTTCAAATCCAGCTTTATTTTTTGCATGTAGCTTTTCTGAATCTTCCGCATAATTATGAATAAATTGACAAAGTGCCATACGAAGTTCAAGTTGCATCATTTGGGATTGAACTGAACGCTTATCTTGCAATGAAATTTTGACTAAATATAAGGTTATTAGAATTAAGGTTATAAAAGGAATTGAAATTAGCCACATACTTGAAGGTAAATTACCTTGAAAATATATAAGTGCTCCAATTAAAATTATAAGTTCAAAGAAAGGAACCATGAACATAACTGTTGACACAAAACCGTACATGTCTTTCGTTCTCTTTAACTCAACTTTCTTTTGATCATATAATTGTTGGAAACCTTTATTCAAAAGAACAAAGTCATAGGTAGTTTTATATTTTTCAAGCTTTTCAACTACATTATCTACATCCTGAAGCTTACACTCAAAATTTTGCTCCCAATTTTTAATTAGTTCTGATGCATCATCTGATTTTTGGATTAATTCTTTATAATCAGAGAAGTCTTTCTCTTCTATGAATTTCCTAATTTCATTCAATTTAGAGTTACTATAAATTTCGCCACATATAACGAAAGGTAATTCATCTACGAAATCATAATGCGTTTTAAACTCTAAATATCTTTGATTTTTTTCAGTATAAATGAAGTCATAGAAACTTCTTACAATAGGACTTTGTTGTTCATTTTCTTTAATTCCACGTCTAAATTCCCATTCTTTTAGATAAATATAAAAACTCAGAGCACCATATTTTAAGTGTTCTAGATCATCATCCAATATAATTTTAGCAAGCTGATTTAAATCAAATAGATTCCATTTTTTTGTTTGCTTAAGATTTTCATCTAGGTATCTGAGATTTTCCTCGTTACAGAAGCCTTTTAATGATCTAATTATATGAGACCATTTTTTAAGCTCATCATCATTTGAATCTAGATTATTTTGTGCTGTCTCAAATAAACGATCTAGAGCATTCCGAAAATCTGATGAAACAAAAGAAAAGCCCATACTATCCTCTTATATTTTTATTTAAGCATATAATTTTATTATAAATAAAAAGCTCCAAAAATGGAGCTTTGTTATTCAAAACAAGAAATACCTTTGCGCCATTGGCAATACTTCCGCAGGCTCACAAGTCAGCAACTTCCCATCTGCTCGCACTTCATAAATTTCAGGATCAACCTCCATCACAGGACAGTAGTTATTCAGTTTCATATCTTTCTTCTGAATATCACGTGTGCCTTTACATGGACTGATCAACTTTTTCAGCCCGAGCTTTTCATGCACGCCTGCCTCTATCGCGACTTGGGATAAAAAGGTGATACAGGTGTTATGCACACCGCGCGCATTAGCACCAAACATCGGACGATAATGCACTGGCTGTGGCGTTGGAATAGACGCATTAATGTCTCCCATCGGCGCAGCCGCAATCATCCCGCCTTTAATAATCATCGACGGTTTTACCCCAAAAAATGCAGGCTTCCACAGTACCAAGTCAGCAAGTTTACCTACTTCCACCGAACCAATTTCATGGCTTAAACCATGCGTAATTGCAGGGTTAATTGTATATTTAGCGATATAACGTTTTACACGATTATTATCATGTGTCGCATTGTCACCCTCTAAAGGTCCACGCTGCACTTTCATTTTATGCGCGGTTTGCCACGTACGAATCACCACTTCACCGACACGCCCCATCGCTTGCGAGTCTGATGACATCATGGCAATCGCACCTAAGTCCTGCAAAATATCTTCTGCGGCAATGGTTTCACGGCGAATACGACTTTCCGCAAATGCCACATCTTCAGAAATCGCAGGGTCTAAATGGTGACAAACCATCAGCATATCCAAATGCTCATCAATGGTATTGATGGTATAAGGACGAGTTGGATTGGTGGAAGATGGCAATACATTCGGCTGACCAATGGCTTTTAAAATATCAGGGGCATGTCCACCGCCTGCGCCTTCGGTATGGTAGGTGTGAATGGTACGATTTTTAAATGCAGCCAAGGTTTCTTCCAAGAAACCGCTTTCATTTAACGTGTCAGTATGAATGGCCACCTGCACATCAAATTCATCGGCAACACTCAGGCAATTATCAATCGCTGCAGGGGTTGAACCCCAATCTTCATGTAGCTTTAAACCCACTACCCCTGCACGAATTTGCTCACGAATTGGGTCGGGCTGACTTAAATTGCCTTTACCCAATAAACCAATATTCATCGGTAAATCATCTATAGCTTGAAGCATTGTCCCAATATGCCAAGGCCCCGGTGTCACTGTCGTTGCAGAAGTCCCTGCCGCAGGGCCTGTACCACCACCAATCATGGTGGTCACACCGGACATCAGTGCTGTTTCAACTTGCTGCGGGCAAATCCAATGAATATGCGTATCAACACCGCCTGCGGTGAGAATCTGTCCTTCACCAGCGATCACTTCCGTCGCTGCACCAAGTGGAATGGTGATATCGGGTTGAATATCAGGATTGCCTGCTTTCCCAATTTTCCAGATACGACCGTTTTTTAAACCGACATCGGCTTTGACAATACCCCACCAATCCACAATCAGCGCATTGGTAATCACGGTATCGGCAACGTCTTCAGCCAACAGTTGTGACTGCCCCATGCCATCACGAATGACTTTACCACCGCCAAACTTCACTTCCTCACCATAGGTAGTGAGGTCTTGTTCAACTTCAATAAACAGCTCAGTATCCGCGAGACGAACTCGATCACCTACCGTTGGACCAAACATTTCCGCATAAGCACGGCGTGACATTTTCATTATTATTTTCCCTTAATCCAACTTACCCATAACACGACCCGCAAACCCATACACCTCACGCTTACCTGCGAGTGCAACAAGTTCAATATCTCGACTCTGTCCTGGCTCAAAACGCACCGCTGTACCTGCCGCAATATTCAGTCGATATCCTCGTGCTAACTCACGATCAAACTGCAACGCATCATTCGCTTCAGCAAAGTGATAATGTGACCCAACCTGAATCGGTCGATCCCCTGCATTTGCTACCGTCATTTTGAGCGTTGCCCGTCCGACATTCATTTCAATGTCTGTATCGGACGTAATGATTTCACCTGGAATCATATTTAATTTTTCCTCTCAGACATCACACAATCGGTTGATGTACAGTGACCAGTTTTGAACCATCAGGAAATGTCGCTTCCACTTGGACCTCTGCGATCATTTCAGCTACGCCTTCCATTACTTCATCCCGTTTTAGCAATGTTGTTCCAAAATGCATGAGGTCACTCACACTCATTCCATCACGTGCACCTTCTAATAGTGCGGCAGAAATGTAAGCCACTGCTTCTGGATAATTCAGCTTTAAACCACGGGCCTTGCGTCTTTCCGCTACAAGCCCCGCAGTAAAAATCAGCATTTTGTCTTTTTCTGTAGGTGTTAGTTCCATAATGCTTTCCTCACTATCTTTAAATATTGATGCAAGATGTGTGCTCAAATGTTTGTGTTAAAACAACTTAACTAGGTTGCTATGACAAGAATAAATTTATGTGCGCCAAATTCTTGGGAACTCTTCATCAAGATCAAACCAATAACGACGAAGCTTTGCACGAATTGCAGCAAATGCATCATGACACTCACGTACATCATGTCCGAGATAACGTGCGGTCACGACGTAACCGAGTAACGTCAATGTGACGTTAATATTCATACGCATGATTAATTCACGAATTTGATCAATATGTTGATCAAGATAGAAATTTGACCGGTATTGTTCTGGAGGCACTGCCCAAAAACTGGCCATCACTGCATGACCGTTCATCCCTAAACAAGACTTTAACCAACGATCATTGCCTTTAAAATTTAAACAGTCTGCAACCAATATTTTCTGATTTTGATAAAGCTGAAATTTATTTTGGTAAGCACCCTGCGAGAAGGTTTCATGTCGTGCTTGCCGTCCAATTACCAACATATCCCAACCGATAAAACTGGCAGCAGCGTCCAAATGTACGATCGTCTCTGAATTTGCATTCGCACCATTAAAGAGCATCGTCTCTTGAGGAAGCCATTCGAAAATCGCCTCATCTTGTACATGAATATGAATATGTTGAAATGCTTGTTTAAGATTGGTTTTGTACCACTTCCCTGCGCCAGGTGTGGTAACCAAAGCATGCGAATCCTGATCTATTTTCATTTCAAAGGTGAGATGATCTCCACCAGCAATTCCAGCAGGTGGATGAACAATAATGGCATGACATACTCCTGTTTTTTCAGGCCACAGCATCTTTTGCACGCGAACAGGTCCAAAGTGCTTACGATGCGCCAAAATTGTGCGATTTGAATCTTTGGTAAAACCTAACTCTAATTTAGCAAACCAATACTGTGCATTTTTGACTGGCTCATTGAACAATACTTGATTCATTCACGGTCATCTTCGTATTCATATCATTTTCAGTAAATGTTCTGCAAAAATTGCACCAAGTTTGCTCAAGCTAATTTTGGTTAAAGGTTTTTAGGCACTTAATGTTGTTATTGATGAGTAATTCATGTGAAAAATCTAAGAACGTTTTTCTAAAGAATCCGATTGTTGCTTTCGCCGAAAAAAAACAGTTCGTGCTAATATAGTGAATTACCTTAAATTGTTATCAAGTTTGAATATGAGTAAACAGAAAAACTACCAACCGGGAGAGTTCCAGTGGTCTTTCTTAATGCCAAAATATTGGGGCATTTGGATTGGTATTATATTTCTGATGCTCCTTGCGATATTACCTTGGGCAATTCAGCATCGTTTAGCTTATCTGATGGGAAATGTAGCTTTCAAATACTTGCGTTCACGTCGTGAAACAACTTTAAGAAATTTGGAAGTCTGCTTTCCTGAATGGATGCCCGAACTTCGTTATGAAAATTCTCGCCAAGTCTTTATTGATCAAATGGTCGGTGTTTTTGAAACACTGAATGCTTGGTATTGTCCCAAATGGTTTAAAGATCGTGTAACGATTGAAGGTTTAGAACATATTCAACAAGCGCAAGCTGAAGGGCGTGGGGCTTTACTACTTGGTACACACTCTACCCTACTCGATGCAGGTGGATATGTCTGTGCCCAGTATTTTGATCCAGATGTCGTATATCGTCCGCAAAATAATCCTTTGCTAGACATGCTGATTTACCGTTGTCGTGCCACGATTTATACCCATCAAATCGACCATGATGATATGCGTGGATTAATCCGTCATTTAAAAGAAGGACGACCTATTTGGTATAGTCCCGACCAAGATTTTGGTCTTAAACAAGGTGTTATGGCGCCCTTTTTTGGTGTACCCGCAGCCACTGTAACTGCACATCGCCGTATATTAAAAATGACCAAAGCTGCTGCGATTCCACTTTACTTCTACCGTAAAGGTGATATTGCAAATCCGAAATATCATATTTTGATTGAACCTGCGTTAGACAATATGCCAAGTGAAGATGAAATTGCAGACGCGACACGAACAAATTTGATTATTGAAAATCAACTTCGTTTAGCACCAACCCAATATATGTGGTTCCACCGTAGATTTAAAACACGTCCGGAAGGTTTTGAAAAAATTTATTAAAAAAAGTGGCTGAGCCGCTTTTTTATTGTGTTTTTAATACATCTGAATTTTTATCAGTATCAGGCTTTTTCGCCTCTACCATCTTATAGCGGTTGATACGGCCTAACTCATCTTTTAAAGTGATATGCTGCATGTCCAAGACATTTAATATCAGCTTTTCTGAAGTTTTATTTTGATTCTGATCTGTCCAATTTACATTGAACTCCGTACCTAAACGAGTCCATTGATTTGCATGAATTTCCCCGACAGCAACAGGGGTTATAAATTTTGGTACTTTTCCGTTGAGATCAATTTGAATCTCTTTTAAATCCACCCTTGGACATTGCTCAGCAAAACATTGATAGGCTGTTGGTTCAGGCGTTACTTTTTGAGCAAAAGACTGTGCTTTAGCTTCTTTAGCTTCTTTAGCTTCTTTAGCTTCTTTAGCTTCTTTAGCTTCTTTAGCTTCTTTAGCTTCTTTAGCTTCTTTAGCTTCTTTAGCTTCTTTAGCTTCTTTAGCTTCTTTAGCTTCTT
>NZ_VPEE01000093.1:0-3126 GCF_013417345.1 Acinetobacter sp. YH16032
TAAGTTCTTTATCCGACATAGACACCAACATATCAAACCGTCCGCTAAGAAAATTGCAAAAGTGCATATTCTAAAAGCGGACATTTTTACTTTGGAGAAACCGGACATTTCTACTTTGGGCTTACAATGCTAATTTCGTATAACCGCCATTATGTTAAATGGCCGGGTATTTAGATGAATAATAATGCTTTCAATTGGGTAAAGCTTGCAGAATCCTGCTGAATTTGTAATCCTTGCGCCCAAGGGTGTCTAGCTAAGCTGAGGCAGGTGTTTGTTGTAGTCGGGCCGCTACAATATTGATAAAGAGCGCCTGTATGTTTAATTTCAAGATTTTTAATAAAGTCTCTACGGAAGTATTGACGATAAAAAATGACCTCGAGCTTAATTCCGAAATCCAATTAATTAATAAGTATAAAACTGCTCATTGTGAGAACTATCGAAAAGCAATTATTTTGATCTTTAAAGAACGTGGTTACACTAGAGCAGAAATAAGCCAATTATTCGAGACTTAAGCTCAAATGCTTTCCAATATTTCATATTTAAGTAACTACAATCATATTAAAATCTAAGACATAGATCGTTATCTTTTTCAGAATCAATAACGGTTAATCAATATTTTAGTGTTCCTTTTCTATTTCTTGATCCTAACTTTTTATGATTTCTAATACTTATAGTTTTTTTACTATTTTCCTGATTTTCTTGCGTCTCGGACTAACTTCTTTTGGAGGTCCAGCTGCTCATTTAGGATATTTTCGTGAAGAATTTGTGATACGCAGACAGTGGTTTAGTGATAGTAGCTATGCAGACTTAGTTGCTCTTTGTCAATTTTTGCCTGGGCCTGCTAGCAGTCAAGTGGGAATTGCTATTGGCTTTTATCGTTCAGGTTATATGGGAGCGTTAGCAGCATGGGTTGGTTTTACATTACCTTCGGCAATTGTTTTGATTCTATTTGCAGTAGGATTAACTTATTACGACAATAGTCAACTTGCAGGTGTATTAGAGGGCTTAAAAATAGTTGCAGTTGCAGTTGTAATACAAGCCCTCTGGGGAATGGCTCGTAGTCTTTGTCCAGATCCTCCTCGTATTACGATTATGGCTTTTACAGCTTGCTTCGTCCTTCTTATTCCGTCAATTTGGGGACAAGTATTAGCAATTATTATTTCAGGGATGATTGGATTACTAGTATTTAAGCAAAATACTGTAATAACTCATAATTCATTACCTGTATCTATAACGACACGGGCTGGATGGTCTTGGTTAGCTATATTTTTCAGCTTATTAATTGGATTACCTTTCCTAAACGTTCTTTTTCCAAATCAAATAATTTCATTAATAGATGCTTTCTATCGTGCAGGATCTTTAGTTTTTGGAGGTGGGCATGTAGTTCTGCCTCTATTACAAAGTGAGATTGTTTCAACTGGATGGCTAAATAACGATACATTCCTAGCCGGATATAGTCTCGCTCAGGCAGTACCTGGTCCTCTATTCACATTTGCTGCATTTCTTGGTGCATCAATGGAAGGAAGCTTTTCGAATTGGGTAATAGGCTTAATTTGTCTATTAGCTATTTTTATACCGTCTTTTCTTTTAGTATTTGGAATTCTACCATTTTGGGAGCGTATGCGTAATAATACACATATGAGAGCTGCATTATATTCTATCAATGCTGCGGTGGTAGGAATCTTATTAGCAGCTCTTTATCAGCCAATATGGACAAGTAGTATTTATAAATCTCAAAATTTCTGTATGGCATTAATAGCATTGATTGCTTTAATGTTTTGGAAACTGCCACCATGGTTCGTTGTATTAGCTGGTGGAATTCTAGGGGGATTATTAACTTATATTTAAAATATAAATAGTTAAAATCTCTAAAATTAACATAATACACCTTATACGAAATGCGTTATAATTCTCTTGAAAATTCAATGCTGTAGTTTCTAGTTGATAGCCCATCTTCCCCAAGGTGGGTTTTTTTTATGATTTTTCACGTTCCATGCCTATTATTTAATCAAAGTTTCACAACTTTATTCATATGAGTTAAACAATCGTGGTTAATCATAGGGTCTAAAAAAACGGCTCCAAAAGCCTCTTTTTTCGGATTCTGGTTGTTCAGGGGTAGCAATCTGTTTAGGTGAACCGTACTTGGTTTATTGGAGACAAGTTTTTACATCTAATTTATGTAACTATAGAGTAAACCCTAAAATTACATTTTAAAAGTTCTTAAAAACATGTACCATTTAAATGTTTTTTAATCATAAGTAACATGTAACTTTGGTATTAAAGATTTATAATTTACGAAATTGTTCATTTTTATCCAATTGGGGCGTAAAAAGTGAAAGGCCAAAAAGTAGGCTATGTGCGAGTGAGTTCGGTCGAGCAAAATACGGGACGTCAACTTGAGGGAATTGAAGTCGACCGGATTTTTGTTGACCGTGCTTCAGGTAAAAATACCGACCGACCGAAATTTCAGGAAATGTTGAATTATGTCCGAGGAGGAGACCGGGTGATAGTACATTCCATGGATCGTTTTGCGCGAAGCTTAAAAGATTTGGTGACTGAAGTGGATAAACTGGTCAAACGAGGGATTGCCATCCAGTTTGTAAAAGAAAATATTACTTTTACGGCCCAATCCACCCCGATGGATAATTTGATGCTGCAACTGATGGGTGCTTTTGCACAGTTTGAACGTGAGATCATTTTAGAGCGGCAAAAGGAAGGAATTAAACTTGCCTCTTCTCAAGGGAAGTACAAAGGCCGGGTACATAAATTGAAACCTGATCAGGCTGAAGCTTTGCGACAAGACTGGAAGGAAGGGAAGTACCCTTCAAAAATGGCATTAGGCCAGGCATTTGGAATTAGTCGCCAAGCGGTATATCGGTATTTAAAAGCCGGGAAATAACTCAATTGAAATTGGCGACTATATTTAGTTTAGCTTATGAAAATCGTGAAACTTTGATTAAATAATAAGTGCAGAAAGCAAAGAGTTACTAATTTTATACAATAAGTTGACAAAAATAACTAATCATGCGAAAAAGTTTTTTTAGTTAACAGATGTTCACACATGCCTCGAATTGTTTCTGTACCACTTAGTTTAGAACAGCGAGAACGACTCATTTTTCTGGCCAA
>NZ_VPEE01000094.1:0-3110 GCF_013417345.1 Acinetobacter sp. YH16032
AAAAAAAGCCCATCTAGGTATAGATGGGCTAAAAATGGAAACCTACTGCACTGATTTCTAAAGAGAATTATAACAAATTTCGTATAACGTGTATTATGTTAATTTTAGAAAATCTAAAATAATTATTGATAATTTTTTTTTGAAAATTTAACATACCTTCCGATTGGTATTTTAGGTATGATTACTTATGAACAGTGTGTTACTCGCTTATGTATTACTTGGATTTGCAATAGTTTCCGAAGTGATTGGAAGTAGTTTTTTAGTTAAATCGGAAGGGTTTACAAAACTTTTTCCAAGCGTGATGGTCTTTATTTTTTTTAGCACGGCATTTTATTTATTATCACAAGTTATTAAAACAATCCCTTTAGGTATCGCATACGCTATATGGGCTGGTGTTGGGATTGTTCTAACTGCTGTAGTTGGCTACTTTGTTTTTAAACAGACACTAGATAATCCTGCTTTAATTGGAATTGGTTTTATCGTATCTGGCGTAATAATTATTAATTTATTTTCGCAATCAGCAGGTCATTAAGTGAAAGAAATTCGGCAACAAAAGAAGCAACCAGAGGTTATTCGAAAGCGCATCCTTGAACAGGCAACTATTCTTGTTTCTCAAAAGGGTATTTCTGGTGTTTCTATTCAAAATATTGCTACAGCAGTAGGTATAACAAAAGGGGGGGTATTTCACCATTTCCCGAATAAAAAAA
This sequence comes from Acinetobacter sp. YH16032, assembly GCF_013417345.1. Taxonomy (NCBI): domain Bacteria; kingdom Pseudomonadati; phylum Pseudomonadota; class Gammaproteobacteria; order Moraxellales; family Moraxellaceae; genus Acinetobacter; species Acinetobacter sp. YH16032. The sequence goes on from NZ_VPEE01000094.1 coordinate 708, forward strand.
ATTTGATAGAAGAAATGTTCAATCAAATAATTCTTGATTTAGATCAAACAGTTGAATACTTGATTAAACGCGATCCAACAGAATATGGTAAATTCACACGAGCTTATATTCATAGTTCTTTTATCCATCAAATAGATGGGGTGGTTTCTGCTTGGTCAGCGTTATCAATGACTATGATCACAGAGCCTACCTTTAATAAAATTTGGATGGAATGGCTAAAAAATAGATTATCTCAACATGCAGAAACGGATAGTCATCCTGATTTAGAGTTACTTCGTTTAGCAGCAGATGGGTTGTGGCTACAAAGTATTACCGGAGTCATTGATGATGAGCAATGTTCAAAATTAGAAGACGATCTGCTTAATCGAACCTATTTAACATAAAATCTCTTATGCGAAATTTCAGCTCGATGCTTTGAAAGATGGCTAAAGCCATGTTTCAAAGTCGGGCAACTTTGCGCTTGCTGTAATTTGATTTGTAATGAGAAAAACCAAGCAAAGTACCGATCAACTAGTATTTTTTAGGGTCGATCTGACACCAGTCATACGTTTTTTCTTTGACACTACTCGGTTCAAACGAGTAGCAATTTTTCCTCATTATTCTCACCAATGTTTCACCATCACTTTCTCGAATTTGTAGCGGATATTTTTTTAGTACAGCCATATCTGCTCTACGTTCATCAATTTCGTCTTTGCTTGGTATGTATAAAAAGATAGCCAAAATGAACACCATCATCACAGCAACAAACGTGCTGGCAAAAATAAAGATAAGTTTTAAGTTGAGCCTGTTTGTAGCTTCGTTTAATGCCTGAATACTGTTGTTTAATGCACCTGTATGCTTCTTATTTGCGTTTTCTAGCGATTTTTCAGCCTTGTCTAGCACTCCACTAGCGACTTGGTTGTAAAACTGCTCTAATCGCTTCTTATCGTCTGCTATGGCTTCTCGATATTCCTTCATGGATGCCAATAAAATATATAACTGGTCATCTAAATCATTTTGATTACTCATAATGACATTCCGCCTCTACTTAGTTTTTGATATGCCTTGCGGAGTGCTTGCTCGGCTCGTTGTTTATCTAATTCTTGCTGTCGTTTCATTTCCGCTTGGCGTTCCAGTTCTAGACGTTTGGTTTCTTGGTTCTTCTGCCATTGATCAAAACCTTGATCGACACGGTTTAAACCACGCTGTAAAACGCTCTCTTTCTGCTGTTTCTGTTGGTCAAGCTGTTGGGCGTTCTGCTGTTTCACATTGTCATTAAAACGGCTGATTTCAGTGTCTATGCCTTGTCTGCGTAATTGGGTGACTTTAGTGCCTTCATGGATGGTGGCTTGTAGTCCGTTATTCTGATCGGCATAGCTGCGGTGGTCTATTTTTTCCTGAAAGCCTGCTCGTTCTAATGCGTGATTGGCTAAATTTGCCCACGTTTCCCGAATCTGTTTAATTTCGTCTTGGGTTGTCCCCATACCAAGGCTTTTTCGTTTGGCGTTACTGAGTTCAATATCGGTTTTGGTGGTCAGAGTGAGTTTATTGTCTGCATTCAATTCGGCTTTTCGGGTTGTGAGCATGATATGGGCGTGATGGTTTTTATCATTACCGCCTTTACTCGGTTCATGGATGGCTAAATCTGCGATTACGTCATAGCGATCAACTAAGGACCTGGCAAAGTCTTTTGCCAAGTCCTTACGTTGATCAGCGTCTAATTCATCGGGTAGGGCGATTACCCATTCTCTAGCGGTTCGGGCATCTTTGCGGTTTTCGGACTGTTCTGCCAAGTTCCAAAGGTCATTACGGTCAATTTCAATATCGAGATTCGAGATAATTTCTGAATGGGCGACACCATCTTTTCTTGTAAAGTCATGGGTCAGCCCTGTGCGTTCATCTTTGAGCTTTTCACCTGCACGATAAGCCATAGATGCAACAGCAGTTCTGCCTGAACTTCGATTAACTGTTTTGGTCGAGCAATGATAAATCGCCATCGCTTAACACTTCCGACTAGCAGGGACGTAATAACCGCATTTTTCACATTCTCTTTTTAGGTTCTGAACTTCTCTTTCTTCTGCATGTTGTGCCATCTGTTCAGGCATCTTATAAGTGCATTCGTGTCCGCAATTTGGACAAAGGTAAAGGTGAGTTTCTCTAAAATTATACCGATACATTTTTATTTACCTTTTGCTTTTTTAAATTGCGTAGCAATTTTTTGGGGTTAAGGGGATTCCCCTTACGCAAACTTTGACTTGGATGAAATCCAAGTCGTAAGTGCGCATTTCATGAAAAACACGATAGCATATTACCCGCTTGAATTTCAATTCATAGGGTCTTATGCTTGAGTGGTTTTCTATATTCCGAAATTAATCGTTATGACTAAATCTGCTGAAAATATCGAAAAGAAAATTGAAGCCCAGT
>NZ_VPEE01000095.1:0-3094 GCF_013417345.1 Acinetobacter sp. YH16032
ATTTGAAGGAGCGTTCCCCATATGCTAAACGTGTATAACCTAGGTTAAATGACCAGTCACTCAAATCTTCCTTTAGCAGTTGATTAGTTCCATATAAAGAAAAATTAAGAACTCTTTGTTGGCCATTGATATCAGTCACAACTACTTGAGCTTGTCCAACTCCAGTAATAATAGGGATCGCTTCAATTTCAAATTGACCAGGTATGATTTGCTGAGTTGTTTGCTTTAGCCCATTAATAAACAAATCTACTGTGGATGGTAAACTTACTTCACCTTTAAATGATTCCAAGGGAGTCGTGATTTGATAGGGTTGAAGAGCAAAATTTTTAGAAAGACTTACTCCGCTAATGCGGGTAGACCGACTCCAGCTCAATGGTTTGGACTGATCATCACCCACTCTGATAGTAAGCATTTTTTCAGGTAAATCACGCTGCCAATAAGTATCTAGAATTAAAGCATCTAATTTGGAATCTTCATCTGTTTTGGTATAGCTATAATTTGAGGATAAATTTAAGATTCCTCCCTCTCCTAAGCCAAATACACGAAACTCATGGGTTCCACTTAAATTGAAATAATCTTCGGAATACTGGCTATAGAAATCGTAATTAAACAAAGCGCCTGGTCGCTCTTGAGCTGGGTCAAGTTTGACAGGTTCAATAATAGTATATGCAGGATAATAGGAAGTTCGTTTAAGTGCTTTAATATCTACATCAAGGTAAATTTTCTGGTTGGAATTATCGTATTTATATTTGACTGAAGGTATGTCTTCTAAAAGATAGTAGCCTGCAGGATTAGTTTGCAGATCAGCAGGTAAAGTTAATTTAAGGTCTTGTAAAGTTTCTGTAGATATATAAAGCTGATCATCTTGTTGGAGAAAATGGCCTAAAATATTTGAGTTAGATTGATTTAAAATAACATCTAAAAAAAGTTCCTGTTGAATGGTCGAATCTACTTCTTGAGAAGTCACTTCATTTGCTATTCCCTCTTGTACATAAAGAAGTCCAAGCAAAATTACACTCAAGTAATTAGCCCTAATCATATCAAGTATTTATTTATTTACAGGAATAACCTGTTGATTAATATCAGAATTAATAACTAATCGAAACTTTCCTGCACCATTATCTGGAAGACTGATCGGTAAGTTCCAAGACATCGTTTGTCCTGCCAAAACATAACCCATCAATCCAGATATCAAAGGTACGATATTTCCTGTCGTGGATACATAACTCAACTGACTTAAGCGTAAATAGGAACTAGAACGGTTCGACACTGAAATCTGGCCGTTCGTATATTTAAACTGAATATTATAAAGCGAGGTTAGACCTTGAGTAATTTTATGAGGTTGCGAAGACTTATAAAAAACAGGAATTGAGTATTGCAATAAAATATTTAAACCCGAGTTATTTTGCTCGGAACTACTTCCTGGCAACTCATCTACCAGTACTCGAAATGCCTGCTCCTGAGTACTATTAGTATTGGCTGGCTTAATCAAGCGTACTAATTGTCTTTGACCAGGTTTAATTTCAGTAATAAGTGGACTTGCAATAAGCTTCTTAGTCGGTTCCAGGATTTCCTGGTTATTAAGCTGAGTCCACTCTTGCATACGTACTTGAGCACGAATATTTGTTTTCCCCGTGTTTGTAAGCCAAAGCTCTTTTGCTTTTTCCTGGGAAGAAAACTCTACAAGGATGGGAGATACTTGTAGACTAGCTGCTTGTGCTAAAGAACAAAAGGAAGAAGCTAAGAGAGTCACCATATAGATATGCTGACGATTTAATATTTTTTCAAATATACCTTGCAATAGCCTCTCCTTGTTTACTTATAACTTAATTAGTAAGTAATTTTAGCAGTTACAACATCAGTATATACACCTGCCTTAACATTTGTGTTGCCTTTTAATTTCGCATAGACAGGCAACTCTTGTGCTTTACCTGTACCGGTTTGCTCTAGTGCTTGATCAACTGTTTTACCCCAGATCTTTTGTGCACCGGTATCTTGGAATAAATCATAAGCCACGACAGAAGTACTGTCAGATTTATGCTTCATTTGACGTTCGCTATCCAGTACCACTTTATAAGGTGTGCCAATGGTACATGTAGCTGTTAATTTACCTGTTTGGGTACGGTTTACATCGGTTGAACGATCTAAACTTCCGAAATCAATATCTGTAGCTGAATTAAATTCACACGATTCATTGATTGTTAATTTCACTTCAAAGTTCTGTGTTGGGGCAGTAGCTGCTTGTGCTGCAGAAAAGCCAAGTACAGATGAAATGAACAAAGAAACATATGTAATTTTTTTCATGAGATTGAATCCAATATTTAAGTTCAGCCTAACCTTAAAAAGTGGATGAACTTTTGATCAAAGTAGGCGAGGAAATATACGCTCATTAAACAAGCAAGTACATAATTTATTTAGAAAAAATTAGATACTTTACTCTAAATTACTCCAATTAAAAAATTGGCTTAATTAAAAATCAGCTTTTATTTTCCCAAAAAAATGTGATAAGTATCTCATTAAAAATGATTTACTTGCTGTACGGATCATATAGTAAATAAAAAACAACTATTATTGAAACGAATAAAAACCATAAAAATAATCTAAAAAAACAATTAATATGAATTTCTAGCTTATAATTTTTAAAGTCATTAATGAAAAATGCTTTGTAGGTAAATTTCTGTTAGCGGGGAAATGTTCAATTACAGCAATTGCCGTTAGAGCGTATTGAAAATAATTTTTATTATTCAATTCTTGATATTTTTAAAACTAAAACAGACGATAAAGTTATATTGAGTCGAGAGGGTTGGTGGAAAAATACGTTATTAACAAGAAGATTTGGCTATAACTCCAATTAACTATTTATTTAATATTTCTAAAATTAACATAATGGCGATTATGCGAAACGAGAGCCTACAGCTCTCGTTTTTTTACACTAAAACTGCTAAAATTCTTATACGCCATTGACGTACATAAACCCATGCTATTCATTGAAACTAGTATTTTTACCAAGCAAATCAAAGAGCTTGTGAGTGATGAAGAGTATCGTCAGCTCCAGCAAGATCTCTTGGTACAGCCTGATAAGGGCGACTTAATC
>NZ_VPEE01000096.1:0-3092 GCF_013417345.1 Acinetobacter sp. YH16032
AACACCTCAAACACCAAACACCTCAAACACCAAACACCTCAAACACCAAACACCTCAAACACCAAACACCTCAAACACCAAACACCTCAAACACCAAACACCTCAACATCAAATACCTCAACATCAAATACCGCAATTACAGATAGCCTTTGAACTTGTATAACAACATTCGTACCGAACATTGTTATTACAAATTCAAGATGCTATTGTAATTAAGCAAGCCTACTCTGTAGCTACAATTTTCAGCCCTGCTACGCAGTTCCGAAAAGTTGTAGCACAGAAGTCTTGTTGAGGGCTTCGCCCCCAAACCCCCATCCAAAACCATAAGCAGGGGAGTGGTAAAAATGGATGATGAAGACTTAACAAAATTTAAAAAGATCAATCCGAAATCAGAAGTTAAACGTCTACGTCTGACAGTTGATGAAAAAAATCAGCTTGATGATTTTCTTGAGAAAAGAAACTTACAGTTTAGTGACTTCAACAATCGACTAATTAAAAATGCGATTAGTGCAGAATTTCATTTAGTTGAAATTGAAAACTATGTGAAACCCACATTTCCACTCAAACAAAAAAAGCATCATCGACCACCACCAAAAGTAGACCCAGCCGTATTATTCGAACTTGGTCGAGTCGGTACAAATCTGAATCAGTGTGCTAGAGCCTTGAACCTAATTAAAAATGACAAACAACAAGAGTTGGATCTCACTCAAGAATTTAGCTTTATCGAGTGTCTGCAAGTGCTTCAAGCAATCCAAGAAGATATACATAGCGTGATTGGTGAAATTAAAAAAACAACAATGTCCGATACCGCTATCGAGAATGCGAGAGTCCGAGCAGTCAAAGCCGTTGAGTTAGTGGAGGTCGAAACCGATGCACATTAAATTTACGAAACATGGGAAAGGCTGTCCACGCAAAGCGGTTGGCTATTTACTTGCTGAAAAAGATGCAAAAGGCGATTTGCGTCCTGATATTCAGACGCTCAGAGGTGATGCACAAACATTTGTTGCCATTACTGAAAGCCTAGATTTTGATTATCGCTATTCGTCAGCAGTAATCGCATGGTCAAAACAAGACAATCCGAGTGATGCACAGATTCAAGAAACATTAGATCAATTTGAAAAACATGCTTTTGCTGATTTAGACCCGACACGCTATCACATGAATGCCGTGCTACACGTAGCTCAGGATGGTTCAAAGCATGTGCATGTTTTGGTGCCGCGTGTCGATCTTGGAACAGGTAAGTCATTAAATATTGCTCCGCCCGGACACGAAAAATACTTCGATAAGCTCAGAGATTATTTAAACGAAAAATACACCTGGTCCAAGCCTGACGACCTCGCCATTTTAAAAGCTGATGTACAGCTACCGCACCACACGCATTCCCAAAGATTGGCGGCCATTGAAATTAATTTTGCAGGTAAAACCAAGCCTGAAAAAAAAGAGCTTTTAAATAAAATCGTTGCCCAGCGCATTAACGCAGGCGTGATTCAAGACCGTAACGATGTTGTCCAAACGCTTGCTGAATATGGAATCATCACACGAAACGCTAAAGACACTATTTCAGTCAAATTGCACGGTGATAAGACAGCCGTGAAGCTCGCAGGGGAGTTTTATAAAGATGGATTCAATGTCACTGCTTACGCAGAAAATCGAGCTAGAGCAGAAGCAGATCAAAGCGCATCAAGAGCAAATGAAGTCGATGCAAAACGAGTTAATGAACTCTATAACAAACTTCAACGAGCAACTGAATCAAGAGCTAGATTCTTTGCAGACAGATACGCTGAAACGCTTACAGATCATAGACAACGAGATACTACAGCACAGTCAAGTTTTGATCAGCAAAACCCAAGACCAAACGGAGTCAGTTTACAAGCTCACACAGAAATCAGCAGAGTTATTGAATCAAGTCCAAACTTTAGTGAAGCAAGCCGAAAACTTGAATATTCAGAGCTTAGAGCAACAGCAGACACAGCAACAACAGCAGAAAATCAGTCTAATTTTGTCAGTATCATGCACAGCGTTACTGCTAATCCTGATCATAATTTCATTGGTGAAGTAAATGAGCGAATTAACTCAGCTAATCAGTCAGCAAGTCAGTCTTTTGAAGGAGCAAAACAAGCTGCAACAGAACTGCATCGACGGACAGAAGATATATATCGAGCAATTGGAGAAGCGCAGCGCAGCACTACTTCAACAGATGAAAGAAGAGCCACCAGTGGACTTTTTGAACGAATCTATCAAAGGATTCTCAAAACAAACGCAGGCTTATTTGGAAAAAACCTTAACCAGTGCCTTGAGGGAATCAAATATAGATCAGTTAGTCCAAGACAAGATCAATCAGCAAATTCAGCCGATGCTCAAAGATATTCAGGATACTCAATCGAAATTAACACAGACCCTTTCACAGATTTCTACCGCCAGCTCACTTCTAAATACCACAGAAGTCAGCGAACGCTGAACGACTTTGGAAGACTCACTGAGAGATTTGACCACACAATTAAAGAAAGCAATCGAGTATTAACAGCTATCAATTCCAAAGGCTTTGCTATTAAACCGAAAAGCCCAATTGATGCTGCACGTATATTCTCATACAGCTATGTTAGTGCAGCCAAAGACGTGAAATATTGGGCTGAAATACAAGAATTGAAGTATCACAAAAAAAATCCGATGGGGACTGAGCTGTATGAAGCTATATGCGAGAAGTACAACGCTTTACAGCACTTCTCACGCCAAGAAAAAGACATGACAGACCAGATGCGTGATCACATTCAACAGATGATTGCCAATGATAAGAGAATGGTGAAATTTGCTGAAAAGCGGTTAGGTACTTACTTCTCTCAACGTGAGCATGACCGCCTAGATTCTCTATTCGATACAGCCAAAGACCGATTTAAAAAACCAGTTGAAGTTAGCCAGGTGCGAGATATTGAGCCAACACCAACACCAACACCATCGCCAAGTAAAGATGATGGCTACAGGTATGACCCATTCTAAGAATGGTTTTTTTTATACTTTTTTTGCCAAAACTGCACCGATTCAAACTTTAAATTTTGGAATGAATTACACTATCTAAAGTGAAGTGAATAAACTAA
>NZ_VPEE01000097.1:0-2907 GCF_013417345.1 Acinetobacter sp. YH16032
AAAAAAGCCAGACTGGTGGAGCAATCTGGCAAAGCGTCAAGATGAGTCACCCGTGACAAGTGATGTTTCCTGAGTTCAGGTTTAAGTTGTTCTGAACTTAAGCCTGAATAAATTCAGCCACAGCTTGGTTAAACGCCTGTGGTTGTTCAACATTCGAAATGTGCGAAGCATTAATCTCAACAAGTTGACTACCCGCAATCGCGGCTTGCATAAACTGACCATCTACCACAGTGGTCACAGGGTCTTGTTGACCTGCAATAATCAATACAGGAATCGAAATCTGTTTGAGTTGTTCACGCACATCCGCCTTAGCCAAAGCTTCACAGCAGCTTGCATAACCTTCAGGGCTGCCAGCTCCTAAGTCGTTTGAAAGTTTTTCAATCACTGCTGGGTTGCTTTGGATAAAGGGATCTGTAAACCAACGACCTGCAGCCGTTGATGCAATCGGTGCTAAACCTTGTTCACGAACCAATACGGCACGATCATTCCAAGCATTTTCATTGCCAATTTTAGCGGCGGTATTACACACAATCACATGACTAAAGCGTTGAGGATGATTGATCGCTAACCATTGGCCTGTCAAACCACCCATCGAAATACCACAGAATGCAGCTTTTTCAACATTTAAATGGTCGAGTAAATTCACCACATCTTGACCAAGTTGATCAATGGTATATGGACCTTGAGGCGCGTCCGATGCACCATGACCACGTGTGTCATAACAAATCACATAATGAGAAGCTTTAAAAAACTCAATTTGTGATTGCCACATGCTGAAATTTGTCCCTAAAGAGTTAGAGAAAACAAGAGCAGGTTTGCTTGAATCACCAAAAGTTTGATAATTGATTTGCGCATCATTTGAAGAAAAAGTAGGCATAGAATCCCTCCCGACCTCCCTTGAGAAAAGGGAGGGGGTTTTTAATAGTTAAACACGTTCGATAATTAAAGCGATGCCTTGACCCACACCGATACACATAGAGCACAATGCATATTTGCCACCAGTTGCTTCAAGTTGATTCAGTGCAGTCGTCACCAAACGCGCACCTGATGCACCCAATGGATGACCCAGTGCAATTGCACCACCATTTGGGTTTACACGCGCATCATCGTCGGCTAAACCTAGGTCACGTGTACATGCCAATGCTTGTGCTGCAAACGCTTCGTTCAGCTCAATCACATCCATTTGCTCTAGTGTTAAACCTGTTTGAGCCAGTAACTTTTTAATCGCAGGTGCAGGACCAAAGCCCATAATGCGAGGTTCAACCCCAACAGTGGTTGCACCAATCACTTTGGCACGAGGTTTTAAACCATATTTTTCTACAGCTGCATCAGAAGCAATCAGAATCGCAGCAGCACCATCGTTAATGCCTGATGCATTACCTGCGGTTACTGTACCGTCTGCTTTTACAACAGGTTTTAACTTGGTTAACGCTTCTAAAGTGGTTGATGCACGAGGATGTTCATCTTTTGCCACCACAACTGCATCACCTTTACGCTGTGGAATAGTCACAGGCACGATTTCTTGATCAAAGAAACCGCGTGCTTGTGCAGCAGCCGTACGTTGTTGGCTGGTTAAAGCAAATTGGTCTTGATCAGCACGGCTAATATTGAACTGTTCAGCCACGTTTTCAGCCGTTTGCGGCATGGTTTCAACACCATACATTTCTTTAAGCTTCGGGTTGATAAAACGCCAGCCCATGGTGGTGTCTTCAATCTTTTGACTACGACCAAATGCACTCTCAGATTTACCCATCACAAATGGAGCACGTGACATAGATTCAACACCACCTGCCACAATCACGTCAGCTTCGCCTGCTTTAATGGCACGCGCGGCCATTGCTACGGTATCGAGTGATGAACCACATAAACGGTTGACTGTGGTTGCAGGTACTGTATAAGGAATACCTGCTAAAAGCGCCGACATACGACCGACGTTACGATTATCTTCACCGGCTTGGTTGGCACAGCCAAATAAAACGTCATCGACGACATTCCAATCCACAGAAGGGTTACGTTCCATTAACGCTTTTAATGGCACTGCACCTAAGTCATCCGCACGGACAGGCGCCAAACCACCGGCATAACGACCAAAAGGCGTACGGATGGCATCAATGATGTATGCGTTTTTCATTTATTTATGTCCTAAATCTTTGAATCCCTCCCTAAATCCCTCCTTTAATAAAGGAGGGATTTAGGGAGGATTGATAAATTAGCCTTGAGTCGCATCAATGAGTTTGGCACCCGTCATCGATTGAAGTTCTTCAAAAGATAAGCCTTCAACTTTCTCAATCACTTTCATGCCTTCAGGTGTTACATCAATCACACAAAGGTCAGTATAGATACGATCTACACACTTTAAGCCTGTCGCAGGATAAGTCAGCTCAGCAACGATTTTAGGTTCGCCTTTTTTAGTGACATGATCGGTGGTAATAAAGACTTTTTTCGCACCCACGGCTAAGTCCATTGCACCACCCACAGCAGGGATGGCATCAGGTGCACCGGTATGCCAGTTTGCAAGATCACCATTTTCAGCGACTTGGAAAGCACCCAAGACTGCGATGTCTAAATGACCACCACGCATCATGGCAAATGAATCACCATGATGGAAGAAAGCTCCGCCTTCTAGCAGGGTTACAAACTCTTTACCCGCGTTAATTAACTCAGGGTCACGGTCTTCTTCCGCAGGGGGTGGACCAAAGGCCAATAAACCATTTTCAGAATGTAAAAAGACATCTTTGTCAGAAGGTAAATAGCTCGAGATTTTAGTTGGTAAACCAATCCCAAGGTTGACATAAGCACCATCAGGAATATCTTGTGCAACACGTTCAGCAATTTGATCACGGGTTAATTTTTGATAACTCATTTTATTTCTCCAATCTCAAATTACTGCGCAGGTTGAACTTGTAC
>NZ_VPEE01000098.1:0-2874 GCF_013417345.1 Acinetobacter sp. YH16032
AAAATTAACATAATACACCTTATACGAAATAAAAATGGGAGCCTTAAGCTCCCATTTTTTAAGTAATTTTTTCAAATAAGGCTTGGGTGAGCATCTAAAATTCGAATCAATGTAGCTGCTGGTCCAGTTGGATAGCGTCGTCCCTGTTCCCAATTTTGCAGGGTACGGGGGCTAATATGTAGACGTGCAGCAAATTCATTTTGGCTCAAGCCAGTTTTTTCACGTACTTCTTTAATATCAGGCAATTCGAGTTCTGTAACTCGGCTTGCTTTAACTTCTTTACGTTTGATAGCTCCAGCTTCTTTGATTGAAGCAACCAAGTCATCAAATAAGTTGTTATCCATGAAATTGCTCCTTCACGAGTTGGTGCAGAATGGCGGTTTCTTTATCTGTTAAATTATCTTTTACTGATTTTGGATAAGCCACTAAGAAAAAGATCTGATCATCCTCGGTGACCCAATAATAAATCACCCGTATCCCACCACTTTTCCCTTTGTTACCTTGAGCACAACGTACTTTGCGAATACCACCGCCATTCTTGATTAGGTCACCTCTATCAGGCTGTACCAAAAGATCTTGCTGAAGTTGACGATATTCCTCATCAGATACAAGGTCTTTAATTTGCTTGGTAAAGATGCTGGTTTCAATAAATAACATGGACTCTTTATACGTCAATGGCGTATTTGAATTTTAGCAGTTTCCATAACAAAAAACGAGAGCTGGTAGATCTCGTTTCGCATAACAGCCATTATGTTAAATAACTTTTAGAAGCTTTAGTACAAGCTTGACAGATTGTCTTATCATTATAAAATAACCTTATTCAAATCATCCTCCCAAGAGTAACGCCAATGAAGTAAGTCATTTTCTCATCATTATTTTTAAACTTTTGATGTGCAAAATAGATTCTACTTGTGGCTATATATTCTTGGTCTCTACTTTATATCCTAAATAATATATTGTTTTTTATAAGTTAATCTTCACTATTTTGCATATCCTCTACATGAGGAATTTTTTATGCAACATGCATGTATTGCTTCAAACTTAAATTTAGAATTTTCTACACAGAAAATGTTTGATCAGCTAAACATTACGCTTTTATCAGGACAGGTTTCTGCATTAATTGGACGTAATGGTTTAGGTAAATCCCTATTGTTCAGAATATTAGATCAAAGCCAAGCTTTAGATATTCATTATAGTGGTCAAGTTTCATGGAATATCCAACATGATTATTTGGCACAATTAGAACGCCTTAATGCTGAAAATATTGCACAAGCATTAGAGGTAGATCATTTACATCATGCTTTTCGGCGTATAGAGAACAATACAGCTAGTTTTGATGATTATGAGTTAGTTGAAAATACCTGGGATTTACCACAAAAATGGCAAAATATACTTGAAAATGCTGACTTACCTACGGATTTGAACTTTCCAACAGAAAAACTGAGTGAAGGACAAAAAACAAAGCTGGCTTTATGTCGTTTGTTTTTAAAAAAGGATCACTATCTACTTTTAGATGAACCAAGCAACCATTTAGACTCAACATCTAGACAATGGTTAATTGAGAGTATTTTGGCACACCCTAGTGGTGTATGCCTGATTAGTCATGATCGCCAATTACTCAATCAAGTCCAACATATTTATGCTTTAACTGAATTAGGCTTACAACACTACAAAGGTAATTATGAGCATTACATTCAACAGCATCAGCTACACATGGATGCATTAACTCAGTCTATTAATAATGAGAAAAAAGAATTAAAGCAGTTAAAACAACGGCAACATGATAGCTTAATGAAAGCGAATAAACGTCAATCTAAAGGCAATGAACTTCGTGATTCTAATTCTCAAGCAAAGATTTTTCTAGATTTCAAAAAGGAAAATGCTGGACAAAGCTTAGGTAAGCTACGTGCCCAACAAACTCGACAAACTGATGATTTGAAAAATAGTCTGATTAATAGGCAGACCATTGTAGAAAAAATCAAAGCTCAGAAGTTTGAATTCCACTTACAGAGTACGAAGCAAGGAGAGATTTTAAGAATTCATGATTTAAAGCTACCCCATACAGCAACAAATAAAATTAATTTTGCATTGAAAGCTGGCGAAAAAATCCATCTTAAAGGTGCTAATGGAATTGGTAAATCAACCTTATTGAAATTGATTTCTACCCATCAACGTGATGATATTTTCTTTAGTGGAACATGTTTGTATTTAGATCAAAACTTTAGTTTATTAAATAATGATTTATCCGTAATCGAAAACCTTGCACTTTATAACTCCAATCTTACTGAAGTTGAGTGGAGAAATTTGTTAGGTCAGTTACGTATTCGTCGTGAAAAAGCTTTATTAAAACTATCAGAACTGAGTGGTGGTGAAAAATTGAAAGTCGCATTATTAGCAATGAGTCACTATCCTGATGGTATTGATTTATTATTGCTTGATGAACCAGAAAATCATTTAGATATTGAGTCTAGAGAGCTTCTATCGCAGGCTATTAGCCAATATCAGGGCGCTGTAATTTTAGTTTCACATGATCATTTTTTTGTTGAACAGTGTGAAATATCTGAAGAGTATTTAATTGAGTAAAATGACATTTTCAAATATATAGATTTATTAGTTCTACTAAAATTAACATAATACACCTTATACGAAATGCTTTATAATTATCCTTATAATTCAACGCTGTAGTTTCTAGTTGATAGCCCGAACATCACTGTTCGGGCTTTTTTTATGATTTGTCATGTTCCACGCCTACTATTTAATCAATGTTTCACAACTTTGATTAGCTCAATTAAATAATTAAAACCTAGATAATAAGAACCGAGCGAGTGTCTACGAGCGATTGAGCATCATCAAAATTTCGCCCTCGCCTTTTCT
>NZ_VPEE01000099.1:0-2862 GCF_013417345.1 Acinetobacter sp. YH16032
CTAAATTTGAGATTTTCTGAGCTTTATCATTGATACCTGTAAATTTAGTCAGTTTAATTTCGTTCACCTGTCCTTTCTGATACCATTCATCAAAAGATTTATCATCTGTTAATGATTTAAATTGTAATACTAGTCCGCTTTTTTCTTTGTAATATTTATATAGAATGTTAAAAATCAGTGTTTTAGCACTTACACTTTTATAGCACTGAAAAAATGCAAAGCCTTCATTATATGAAAGAGGAATTTTTAGATAAAAATAGTAATTAATTAATTCAGCATTTTTTTCTGTTTTTGCATAATCTATTTTTCCTGTGTCAATATTTATAATAGCAGTCCTAAGACCGTAGTTTCCTTGTTGTAAAAAACCTTTAATAATTCTAGTTTTATCATCAACTTGAAGATCAACGATTCTGTAAATTTTCTTTTCATCTTCAACTATATGAAAGTCTATACCTTTCTCAGTAAAACAATCCTTAAAAATCGTATAAAGATCTAATCGACCTAAAATCTTATCTAAAGGAGGATAAGTATTATGAAGTCTAAAATATTGCTGATCATAAGTTCTTATAGTGTACGGAGCTAAAGAATGCATACTTAATATTTTAAGAATTAAAAATACATTTTTTCATAAGTTTTAGTCAGTTAAAAGGCTTTATTTAACATAAAATCTCTTATGCGAAATTTAAGAAAAAAAGCTTTAGCATTTTTTTCTGTCTCTTCTTAATCGTTGATCTTTAGGCTTTCGCTTATTCCGTTTATTCAAATAAATCTGATCTGCATTTCGACAAGCCACTTCAAACTCTTTCATACTCCAAGCCTTCTTGGCAGTGAAGCGTACATAGTGTAAGTTTTTTGGAAAATACATTTGATTCAGCTTCTTCTGCTCGGGATTTCGGGCATTTAATATCGATCTCATTTTAGCCTGTAACGTGCCAATTTGATGACGTGTACCATGAAAAGTTCCCTTAGAACTCAATCTAAAAGTGGCTTCTTTCAAACGATCAGCCTGTTCAGTCGAAATTAAATCAATTTTTTTATTCAACTCCCGCGTTGCCGACTGCATAAATTCTTGCGATAGATACCAGGTAAAACGGATTTTCTTCTGAGAATATCGTTGAAAAAACTCCAAATGCTTTTTACGAACCCCGCGTAATGCACGAGTTAGCTCTTTCAACCGCTCGTTATAGCTCACGTCATCGTTAAATTTAATTCCAAACCGTTGCAGTAAAAATGCACTCACGGATGCCTGATTCCAACGTGTATGTTCATTTTCTAAAAAAGCAAAGCCGAAAATACGTTGAATACTGGAAAAACGCCTGACATCAGATGCATCAAAAGGCTTAAACACCCGATAAACCAGATCTTGGTTACTATCAATAGTTTTTACACGCTTGGCATGAACATTAAAAATAACGCCAAAGCGTTCAGGATGATAATAAACCCGAGAAAATTGTGGCTTAAGATCACTAAACTCAATGTATTGTCCCAGTACATAATCCCCATAGTGCAACAGTTTTTCTCTTTTGGTTGTCAAAAGACTATTCAACTTTTGCTTCTGTACCATGCTCGAATTTTTGGCGAGTATTTCTTTTAGCGTCAGCTTACTTCTTCGCGCTTCTCTGTAGCCTGTGGTAAATAACCAAAACTGGAATACCTCACTTTTGGCTGGATCATAATTGATGACCAGACTCCATACTGGTTCCCCGTAGTCCGATTTTTTCTTACGCTCAGATTCAGTCAGATCGAGGCCATACTTCAAAATTAATTTTGGAAGCACATGATGGAACTTTGAAAAAAGCACAGTATCAGAAAACCAAAACTTAGCACTTCCATTTGAAATGCATTGCATGAGACTGAGAAGACAGTCCGTTTTCGTTGTTGTGTAGTAGATCATTATTTAATCAAAATGTGCTTTTTATGCGGAAAGCATAAAAGTTTATCTTTGATTAAAAAAGAATAAAAAACACCATTTTTATAAAATAGCGTTTTTTTTGATCAATTTTGGTAAATGTATAAATAAGAGTTCCAATACCCGAATAATCCAGGACTAAAAATCTTTTAAAAGTTCAAGATCAACACTAAACATTCTTTGCATTCCCAGCATATGATCAAATTTTTGCTCATATTCTTTCAAAAATTTTCTGGAATCTAATAAATGACTCAAAATCAATTTTAGACTCTGAATAGATTCATCCTTAGGATCTACTAAAGCTTCTTTTTCTTTTAACTCTTTACGAACTTCTTTAATTTGAGATGTTAGCGTTTTTATACCTCTATGATTTGCAATAAACATCATTTCAAACCATTCAAGATCTTCTAAAGTAGATTTCATATCATCACCATTTAATTTTATAAAAATATTTTTTTTAATGCTCTCACTCTCTCAACATTCTCCACAGCCTTCGTTTTACTCTGGGCTGATGGTGAATGTTGAGAGAGTTTCGGCAATACTCACCCTAAGAGCTTACAAAAAATTGCTTGCTCTTAAAGTATTGCCGAACACCAATTTGGGCTGACGGAGCCACGCATCGGTCGTCCACGACAGTAGGTAATTGTGCTTTCCTACACAGGCTGAGATTACGATTCACACACCGCATCGACACGTTCTCAAACCGAACAGGTCACTTCTCTCTGCGAGGGTTTCCCCAACATACAATTTAAAGCATCCCTGAACTACTCATCACGCTGTTGCTTTGTCGATATCCCCTAGTAGCAACTCCTGCTCTACATTACTGTAAAACAATCGCTGTGGTGCGCTAGCGTCGCTTTATTCCATCCACCCACACCACATGCCAGCCGTAAAACGGACGCGCAGAAGTAGGCAAAACCTGCTTTTTAAAGCTGATTTGATGAAAAAAAACA
>NZ_VPEE01000100.1:0-1899 GCF_013417345.1 Acinetobacter sp. YH16032
TTACGATTTAATCGATTATGAAATAGATCTTTTTAAATTAGGTGAAGAACTAGGGATTGATATACAAACTCAATCTCAAAAGAGTCATGGTATTTCTGGAGCGCTTATTAGGAATGGCAATGATTTCCTAATCTACTATGCTTCTTCTATCAATAATATTCCATATCAACGATTCAGTATTGCCCATGAATTTGGGCATTATTTTTTACCTGAACATCCTGAAAATATCTTTAATAAAAATGGTACTCATTTTTCAAGTGCAGGTTCGAGCAGTAAAGATCCCTATGAAAGAGAAGCAGACTATTTTTCTACCTGCTTACTAATGCCTAAATTTCTTTTTGAAAAGGAAATGTATAAATACAATGACGGCTTAGAAGCAATTAAGTCTTTAGCTAGTATTTTCAATACGTCCTTAACCTCTACAGCTATACGATATATTGAACTTACTGAAGCACCTGCGCTATTAATTATCAGTTCAAATGGTAAAGTAGATGCTGTTTTCGATACTAAGGAACTACGTAAGTTTGGAAAGTGTATTTATATAAAAAACAAAGTCTTACCAAATAAAAATATAATTTCAACTGAGCTATCAAAAAAAGAAATTTTTCTTAATGAATGGATTGATACAAATCATCGTATTAAAGCAATTGAGGAAAGTATCACATTGGGATCTTATGAAAAAACTCTCACAGTAATCACAACAAATACTTTATATGAAGAGATTGAAG
This sequence comes from Acinetobacter sp. YH16032, assembly GCF_013417345.1. Lineage (NCBI taxonomy): Bacteria > Pseudomonadati > Pseudomonadota > Gammaproteobacteria > Moraxellales > Moraxellaceae > Acinetobacter > Acinetobacter sp. YH16032. The sequence continues at coordinate 729 of NZ_VPEE01000100.1, forward strand.
ATGAGTTTAGTGATACATGGGAACCCCCTTCATTCAAATAGTATATTAAATATACAGTTTCTTATTTAACATAAAATCTCTTACGCGAAGTTGGTTTGTAAGCCCAAAATAGAAATGTCTGATTTCTCCAAAGTAAAAATGTTCACTTTTAGAATATGTGCTTTTGCGATTGTCGAAGCAGACGATTTTATATGTTAGCGTCATGCCAGATAAAGAACTTAAAAGATTGTCAATCTTGCAGGAAATCTGCGATCAACGCATACCTCAAACCTAGTCTGCTCAGTTACTTCATATTTCAAAACGTCAGATCAGACGTTTACTGCAAAATACAAAGCTCAAGGCCCAGTTGGACCTACATTCAGGGCTGCTTTTCCCCTATCAGCTTTTTAATGGATGTTTTATGAGCAACAATGAATGTTTTAGCTTATATCTGGGTCAAATGAGTGATAAAGTATCACTCAAAATACCCAAATATAGATTTATAGATGAAAGAGTTTCTCTCCCAAGCCGATGACCTGCATGAAAAGTACCTAACCCAGGAAAAACAGAAAATTGAAGAGCACAAAATGCTGGTCAATCAGGTCTTGGAGTCATACGACCAGAAAACTGTTGCTGAAATACTTCGCAGGGTTGGACAGTATGACTGGACCCGTGAAACGCTGAATAAATGGCTCAATGGAAAGAGTGCACCACGGGCACTCAGTGAGGGCGAAGTGGAGATGCTTCAGCAAAAGATGCTACCGAAGCCACCAGCACACCATCCGGACTATAAATTCCGTTTTATTGATCTGTTTGCCGGGATTGGCGGGATTAGGAAGGGATTTGAGGAAATAGGGGGACAATGCGTTTTTACCAGCGAATGGAACAAGGAAGCCATCCGGACCTACAAGGCCAACTGGTACTGTGATCCTCAACATCATAAATTCAACGAAGATATCAGACAGGTTACGCTGACTGAAGATCCGGATATAGACATCAATGAAGCTTATGAACATATTGATAACGAAATTCCGGATCATGAGGTACTACTGGCCGGTTTCCCATGCCAGCCGTTCTCTCTGGCAGGTGTTTCAAAAAAGAACTCCCTCGGCAAGGCACATGGTTTTGAATGTGAAGCACAAGGAACACTGTTTTTTGATGTGGCACGTATTATTGCAGCAAAACAGCCAGC
>NZ_VPEE01000101.1:0-2768 GCF_013417345.1 Acinetobacter sp. YH16032
TGGTGATGTTAAAGATTTTAGATAAATATAATCCATACACTCGTTATAAAAAGGATGTAGTTCTAAAATTAAAAAAAGACTACTCAATAGACTTTTACCATTTGGCGAAAAAAAATCAGGTAAAAAATGGCTTTGAATTAACGCTAGATGAAATGTTTACAGAATTTGGTTTACCTGAATCTTATAGAGATTTGAGGAACTTAAAACGAAGAGTTTTGAATAGTTCATTAGATGAAATTAATAAATTTACCGATATAACAGTTGACTATAATCCAATTAAAAAAGGGCGTTCAGTAATTGGCTTTAAATTTATAGTAAAAGAAAAACCAAAGCCCAAATTAGTAGAGCGTCAGCGAGATCAAAACACCATAGACATGTTTTTCAATCTATCCGATGCTCAAATTAACAAGTACAGCACTATTTTATCTCAACTCTCTGAACTATCAGACCTAAGTAACTTTCCTGATTATCCTGCTTTTGCCCTTTGGATCGGTGGCATCTTACGAGATCCGAAAAGTGTAAGGGAGGAAACCGCAAAACGAATTTTTAAAGCTCTGCATAGCAAAACGGATTTTAAACCATGAGAACTAAAGTTGAATTAGCCGCAATGAGTTGTGAAGAACTCAAAGACTATGAGCAAAGTTTACTAGCTCTGTGGACACCAAGAATGGCTCTTGAAAGTGACATTGAAAGGTTCTGCACTCAACGCAGAGAATTATTGGAGGTTTTTAATCAATTAAAAAATCCTGATGCTCCTGAACATGAACGTTTAAAAAATTCTATTTTATCGCTCAAATATAAGATTAAAAAATTAGAAGATAAATTGGATAATCTTATTCAAGATAATCGCTGAAATTATATAGATTTAATTATTCAGATTATTTAAGTAAAACTGTGAAACATTGCCTAATATTTAGGCGTAGAACATGAAAAATCAAGTAAAAAACCCCTGTTCACAGTCAGGGGTTTTTCGAAATGGATTATATTGTTGAATTATAAGAAGTAAAAATTAGCATTTCGTATAAGGTGTATTATGTTAATTTTAGAATTTCTTAAAATTAATTGTCTATAACAAAAAAATTTCATTCCAAATATTAATCATAATTTTTATTAATTTATGAGAAAATGCAGAAAATATAGTAAGTAATTTATACCTAATTATTTTTATAAAATTTTAAGTTTGTAGGAGCATAAATTTTGGAAGTTTACAGACACTCAAGTTATGAGTTCCAAGTTGTTGACAAAATTGGAGCTGGAGGATTTGGTGAAGTATACGAAGTGGCATTACCTACATGTGATTTTAGATATGCACTAAAACGATTTGCTCCACAAAAAAATATTGCTGAAGCTTCTCTATTTTCTGAAGGTGAACTATTAGAAAGATTCCGTCAGGAAATGAGATATCAGACAAATTGTACTCACAAAAATATAGTTTCTATTTGTGTAGTCCATCAAGGCGATGCTCCATTTTTTGTAATGGATCTTGCTGATTCTGACTTGAATAAGCTAATTAAAAAAGACCTTCTTTCTAATGAGGAAAAGATTAAAGTTATTCTAGATGTTCTGGATGGTTTGGAATATCTTCATAATAAAGGACTAGTTCATAGAGATATAAAACCAGAAAATATATTACTTTTTAATGGAGTATATAAAATTTCAGATTTTGGACTAATTAAAAATTTAGCTCCTAATGCACATCCTAACGATGTTATGAGTGCAATTGGTCTATGTCTTGGAACAACACGATACATGGCTCCTGAAGTTGAAGAAGCTGCGCATTATTCGCATCTTTCTGACATTTTTGCACTAGGCGTGGTCATGTCACAATTACACATAACAGAGCTAGCTAGCATCGCAAATAAGTGTACTTCCCAAACGGTTAGGTTCCGATATCAATCGATTGCTGAAATCAGAAACGATATTCTAAGAGTGATAAAATGAAAATTACATTAAGTTGCGTTTCATCTTTTTCAGAAGCAAGAGATAAATTTTCGCCTGAAAGAAGTAAACAGAATGAAGATTCACTAATTGTGCCTCTTAAAAAAAGTAATGGCTTTTTATTTGGGGTTGCTGATGGTTTAGGCTCATATCATGGTGCAAAAGAAGCATCCTATTTCGTTTGTAACTATATTGAAAACCTTCAACAAATTAGTCACGAATACTTAGAACATTCTTTAAAAGAAGAACTCAAAATCAATTTTCAAAATTTTATTCAAAGTCAAAATTCTGAATACATTAAGGCCTCTACAACTCTCTCATTTTGTTTTTTAGATGATAGTGGTTTGAGCATTTGGCATATTGGCGATTGTAGAGTTTATATCAAGCAAGATACTAAATTAATTCAACTTACGAATGATCATACTCAATATCAAAAGTTACTTGATAAAAAAATATATAGTAAAAAGGAGTTAAACGAAAAAAAGATAAGTCAAAGTACTTTAACAAATGCGATTTCATCTTTCATTGATTTAGATAATGACTATACATTTATCCCCTATGACTCTTTAAAAGATGAATATGGAGAAGAAATGTCAGTATTTATAATGTCTGATGGTGCATATCATTTTTGGGATCAAAGAAAAAATTTCAGTAAAGTCACAATGAGCGACACTATTAAATTTACTAATGCTCTAAAAAGAAGGATAGAGAATAAAGGTCCAATTGATGATTACACATTAATTGGAACAAAATTTTATTTAAAATAGAATCTCTTATATGAAGTAGAAAAGCCTAACATTAGTTAGGCTTTTCTACTTCATATACAATTA
>NZ_VPEE01000102.1:0-2649 GCF_013417345.1 Acinetobacter sp. YH16032
TCCTTGTTTTGCAGATAAGTTATAATAATCTAAAGCTTTTGTTCGATCTTTATCTACATAATATCCATTGTCATACATTACACCTAAATTATACTGAGCTTCAGAAGAATTTAATTTAGATGCTTCATTAAACCAATAATAAGCTTTAGCTTCATTTTTTTGTGTACCTATTCCTTTGAAGTACATACCTGCTAAATCATTTTGAGCAACTACAGAACCTTCATTTGCAGCTTTTTCAAAATATTCTAAAGCTTTTTGAAAGTTTTGCTTTACACCATCACCTAAAAAATATTTTTGACCTTGTTTATATAAAGACTCTGATTGAACAAGATTTTTTTCTTTCTGAGGTACAGTCTTTGTACAACCATTAAGACTAAATACACTCAAAAACACTAAAAAAAAAGCTATTTTTTTTACATTCATTTTTCATTCACTTAGTCAGAATATTTTATCTGCCATTCTAGCATAGGGTCTTTTTCTATTTCTCTATCTCGTCGTTTCTTTTCTGCCTCCCCAGCATTTTCATTCAATTTCTTCTGAGCATTGATATATATTTCAGCCGCTTTTATTACCTCACCTCTTTTTCCAATTTCTTCACCTGCATTTTCTCCAGCTGACTTCATACCGTACTTAACTGACAAGCCAGCGATACCACAGAGGGCTAAACCAACCCCAACTTGTCTCGGATCTAATGAACGAACAGCATTTTGTGTGCATCTGCCAACAACTCCAAGTGCTAATGTTTCACCAGCTTTTTCACCAGCTTTTGAAAGCACCAACTTTGATGTTTGTTCTGCTAATTTTTCAGCATCCTCATCATGAATTGCTAAAATTATTTCTGCCCCATCTGATACCATTCCACCTTTAGTACCAATTTTATCAATTTTTTCTACAGCTTTTTTTGTATTCAGAACACTCGTATGCTGATTTCCATTAAAGATATGACCTGAAGACTTTCTACTATACACCTTAAATTCTGTAGCTTTTTTTAAACGCTCTTTACTCAATAAGGGAACATTTTTAGAATGTAAAGCTCCCCATCTAATATTATAATTCTGTGCTTTCATTACATCTGCAGTATCTTTTACATACCCAGCCCAATCAGATGCAGTTGATACTCCTGATACAACGTTATCAAGATGCTCTCTTTTTAAAACAAGCGTTGGTCTGCCATTTTTATTGACCTTTTGTGATTCATCAGCCATATCATAATTTCCTTAACGCAATGTCTTAATCAAAGTTTTTCTGAATAATTACTTCTTAAATAATCACCAGGATCTTCAGATTCTTGTAATAACTCAATTTCTTTCAGAATTTTTGGACTAATGAGAATAATTTCCCTTACTAAATTATTTTCTATTCTAGTAATAGGCTTGAACTCATCTTTTGTAAGATATTTAACTGAAAGTAAGGGAAATTCTACTGTATTGCATAGAAATTTAGCCTCACCATCTTTATTTGTTCTATTTATGAAAATAGTCTTGTTATTTTCATCACTTAGTTTGAACTCTAAATTTGCAATAGGTTCACCAATGAGATCAACAAACTTAATTAAAATCTCATCATCCATCGTTCCTGAAAAAGTATTTATATAGTAATGCCATTCATCGCCACCAACTAAAATTTTTACTTTTTCCGATTGATTTGATTTTATCCGTTCTGTTCTTCCATATTCATCCAGATTTCCTTTTTGGAACTGTCCATTTTCTCTAACGACTGAATATTTTAAGTCGCTAATATTATTTAGTTCATCAGTTTTAAATAAATTGTATACATCTAATTTATTACTATATGGAAGCACAACATTTGGCATTTCAGGTAACGAAAAGTTGACTTTACTTCCTTGTTTAAATAAATGCTGCCCTGCTTTAGCCTCAAACTTTGTCGGGGTAATAATAGTTATCCCATCTTTATTAATGATGATCTGAGATCCACCAGCCATAGATTTACCTATTTCTTATAAATTTATAAAAAATTGAGCCTGAATTTAGCGTAATATAAATGATTAATAATTCAATGATTTTTAACCAAAGCATGACATTCATCATCGCGATTCAACTGAATGATAGCATCATTGTCACTACAGACAATAAGCAAGTTGTTTTAACAGAAACAGGTGATGCTCAATTCGATCCTAAAAAAACCACAAAAATTCATCCATGGGATCAAGGCATTATTACAGGGACAGGTGAAAGCTATGTGGTGACAAGATCGATAGAATTTTTTAAAAGATTAGCGCATTCAAACATTGCTAAACTCCCCCAATGCCTCGATATTTCTAGACAGATAAGAGAACTCAAAGTAGGGACTGACTACTTTCAAGTCGAGAACACGAAATTACTCTGTTCTCGTTACACTGAGCATGGTGCACAACTTTATACGATACAACGCTTTGAACCATCACAGCCCTATGAGCTTAGCCCACTACAGCCAATGAATATTACAGTATGGATGTTTCACCCCATTATTGAAGCTATTTCTAGCGACTTAAAGAACCTCTATACTGATCTAAAAGACTATGCGACCTTTAATAACAAAGTAGATTGGATGAATTACTATCTCAATCGTCTGGCTCCCATTTACCAAAAACAAAGTCAACAAGATCCATTCATGAGCCAAAGCTTTGATTTCTTTTTTCAGACGAAGGAT
>NZ_VPEE01000012.1:0-99919 GCF_013417345.1 Acinetobacter sp. YH16032
GCGTGGATTTAGGAGAAGTTGCAACTTTTCTAAAAAGCTCGAAAATCATTTTAAAGCCTTTGATTTGACTTTCTTTTACCTTAATAACGGATTTGTTTAACGCCAGCATACTTTTTGAAACACCACCCGAAAATGTATCTAAAAAAAAGCGCCATAAGGCGCTTTTTTATGCACGAATCAGGCATTACATAATTTTGATGCCTTGCTGACCTGCTGGTGTTACTTTGAAAATTTCAACTTCAAAAGTAATATCTTTACCAGCAAGCGGATGGTTAAAGTCAACCTCAGTGATATCATCACCAACCGATTTAACCACACCATATAATGACTGCTTTGCTTTATCTTCAAACTCAATCATTTGACCTTCAGCAGGACGTTGCTCAAATTTAACAGTATCAAATTTTTGCACGTTCTCTTGGTTCCAAGGGCCAAAAGCATCTTCAGCAGGTAAACTTACTGTACGACGGTCCCCCGCACGTAAGCCAAATAAAGCTTTTTCAAAACCAGGCAATAAGCTGCCATCACCTATCACAAGGCTTACAGGTTCTTCGCGACTACGTGTATTATCAATTTCAACACCATTTTCAATGGCTACTGAAAAGTGTAAATGTACTTTTGAACCCGCTTCAATGCGAGTATCTTCATTTGGATTAATAAAATCAGTCATTTTGCGCTTCCGCACGTTGAATACGATGTTTCTCTAAGAAAAAAGTATCGATCAGCATTAAGATGGTACCTAAAGTAATGGCACTATCTGCAAGGTTAAAAGCAGGGAAGTGGCTATTGTTATAGTAGACATGAATAAAATCTACAACATAGCCTAAACTTACTCGATCAATAAGATTACCAATCGCCCCACCTAAGATGAGTGCGATGGCTAAAGGCAATACTTTCATGTTTTTTGGCATACGCATAATCCAAAACACAAAAATAACCGAGACAATTCCTGCAAGTGATGTAAAGAAATAACGTTGCCATCCACCGGCATCGGACAAGAAACTAAAGGCAGCGCCGTAGTTATGTAGTAATGTCCAATTTAAAAAAGGTAAAACAGGTACAGGGTCTGCATAAGTCAGATGTGTACTTGCTATCCATTTAGTCCATTGATCCAAAATAATGGCAACAATAGACAATCCTATCCACCACAAATTGTGGGGATAGAATTGGAATAAACCTTTTTTATTATTTTGTGGATTAGGCATATTTTCTCTCTTCGCCTTGACCTGTAGGGAGGTTAATAATACAACGACCACATAGTCCTGGATGTGATGGATGTGTATTCACATCAGGCAGAACATGCCAGCAACGAACGCATTTTTCGCCGTCAGCAGCAGAAACTTTCACATTCAAGCCTTCTAAGTCAGATACTTCACCTTGTGCTGCATCGAAACTATTGACCATCACTTGTGAAGTAATGAGAACGAAACGAAGTTCATCGCCTAACTTGTCTAGAACGGCTTTAAGTTCATCATTCGCCCAAAGCTCAACCTTAGCAGACAAGTTTGAACCCACAGTTTTCGCACCACGTGCTGCCTCGATAAACTTATTCACTGCCGATTTCACATTGATCAATGTTTGCCATTCAGTTTCTGATACGACATTGGCACTTGATGCAGTCGGAATATCATACCATTCAGCAGTGAAGACATATTTCTCAGTTTGACCGGGAATCAATGGCCAAGCTTCTTGTGCGGTGAACGTTAAAATAGGTGCCATCCAACGTACAAATGCTTGAACCAAATGGTACAACGCAGTTTGTGCAGAACGGCGTGCTTGAGAATCTGCTTTGGTGGTGTACTGACGGTCTTTGATAATGTCTAGGTAGAAACCACCTAAATCGTTGATACAGAAATTCGTTAGCGCACTTGTCACGATATGGAAGTTCATATCTTCGTAAGCTTTCTTAATGGTTTCTTGCACTTCTGAAGCACGTTGCAAGATGTATTGATCAAGTGCAATCAAATCATCAATCGCTAAGCAATCAGTCGCAGGTTGGAAACCATTTAAGTTTGCTAACAAGAAACGCAATGTGTTACGAATACGACGGTAACCGTCTGAGGCACGGTTAAAGATTTCTTTACCTGCGGTCATTTCATAACGGTAGTCTGCAGATGCAATCCAGAAACGAAGGCCATCAGCACCCATATCTTTAATGATGTCTTGCGGTGTGATGACGTTACCGATCGATTTCGACATCTTACGGCCTTTCTCATCGACCACGAAGCCGTGTGTCAACAAGCCTTTATACGGTGCGCGTTCGTTGATTGCCATTGAAGTCAACAATGAAGATTGGAACCAACCACGGTGTTGGTCTGAACCTTCAAGGTACAAATCAGCAGGGTCTTGTAGCTCTTCACGTTCACGAAGGACTGCAAAGTGTGTTGTACCTGAATCGAACCATACGTCTAAAGTATCTCGAACAGCATTATAGCAATCTGCATCATCACCGATGAATTCGCGTGCATCACGGTTATACCAACCATCAATACCTTCTTGCTCGATTAACTTCGCAACTTCTTCAATCAATTCAGGTGTACGAGGGTGTAACTCGTTAGTATCTTTATGAACGAAGAATGGAATTGGCACACCCCAAGTACGTTGGCGAGAGATACACCAATCTGGGCGACCTTCGATCATCGCTTGAATACGGTTTTTACCCCAATCTGGTACGAACTCAATATCATTTTCAATCGCGTTCAATGCACCTTGGCGTAGACCTTTGGCATCCATGCTGATGAACCATTGTGGTGTTGCACGGAAGATAATCGGTGTTTTATGGCGCCAGCAATGTGGGTAGCTATGTTTAATCACAACATGTGCCCAAAGTTTGCCTGCTTCAGTCAATGCTTCAATAATTTTTGGATTGGCTTTGTAGATGTGCTCGCCTGCAAAGAGTGGCGAAGTTGGTAGATACACACCATTACCACCGACTGGGTTTTCAACTTTTAAGTTGTACTGTAAGCCAACTTTATAGTCGTCTACACCATGACCTGGTGCAGTATGTACAGCACCTGTACCGCTACCGTCAGTCACGTGCTCACCTAAGATTACAGGCACTTGGCGTTCAGCGATCAGTGGGTGTTGCAGCACAAGGTTTTCAAGTTTTGCACCAGTGAATTCTGCAATGACTTCAAATGCGGTAAAACCATAACGCTGAGTAGCTGATTCAACCAATGATTTCGCAAGAATGAAGTTTTGAGGTGCTTTGTCTTCACCCGTTGCTTTCACAAGTTGATACTCAAGCTCAGCGTGTAATGCAACGGCTTGGTTAGCAGGCATGGTCCAAGGCGTCGTCGTCCAGATCACGATGTCAGTACGATCGGCAATGTCTACACCTAAGCGTGCAGATAAATCAGCAAGATCAACAACGCTGAAACCCACGTCGATGGCATCAGATTTTTTATCTTCATATTCAACTTCAGCTTCAGCCAATGATGAACCACAGTCTAAACACCAGTTGACGGGTTTAAGACCCGGCTCGATATGACCTGCTTTGGCAATAGCACCCAATGAACGCACGATGTCGGCTTCTTGTTTGAAGTTCATCGTTAAGTACGGATTGTCCCAATCACCAAACACGCCCATACGCACGAAGTCTTTCTTTTGCAGTTCAACTTGTGTGTAAGCATATTCACGGCAGGCTTTACGGAATGTAGAAGCATCTACTTTTACGCCGACTTTACCGACTTTTTCTTCAACTTTAAGTTCAATTGGAAGACCATGACAGTCCCAACCCGGTACGTATGGTGCATCAAAACCATCCATCACTCGGCTTTTAATGATGATGTCTTTTAAGACTTTGTTAACCGCATGACCTAAGTGAATTTGACCATTCGCATATGGAGGGCCGTCATGAAGCACATATTTTTTCTTGCCAATACGCGACGCACGAATCTGCTGATAAATGTTGTCGGCATACCACTCTTCTAACCATTTCGCTTCACGTACTGCGAGATTTGCTTTCATCGCAAAGTCAGTACCTGGGAGGTTTAGCGTGGCTTTATAGTCCACTGCATTTTCAGGAGTTTGCTTATCGCTCATGCAAGTTGTCTTCCAATTTAATCAGTCTAAAGCTGACGCGTTTTACAAAAATTAAGGAGTATTAATAAGGAAAGTTGGGGTTGTTTCGGCGAAACTCAAGCAGTTGCTCAACATCATCATCGATCCCAGCTTTGAGTGCTTCTAGCGAAGGATAATTCTTTTCGCCATGAACAAAGTTCAAAAATGTTACCCGCATTAACAGGCCATACAGATTAGCAGAAACATCAGGGAAATGTACTTCTAATCGCCACTCTGGATGTTCCTGTTCGATGGCTGGTCGGGTGCCGACATGTCCTGCACCGAAAAGGGCTGTAGCCTTATAACCAGCGATACCTGGATATCCGGCATTTTCATTGCGAACTTTGTCTTTTAACGATTCTGTTTCACAAATCACTTCAACACCATAGATGCCATGCAAACAGGGCTTATGGCGGTTTAGACGAACATTGATAGTTGGAAAGTTAATGGTGCGACCGATTTGATCACCATATTGAACACGACCCGTAATGCTATACGGACGACCAAGTAGCTCCGCAGCTTTTTTAAGGTCCCCTGTAGCCAAAGTTTGGCGAATTAAGGTGGAGCTAATACGCTCGCCATTCAGTTCAACGTTATCTAAATCGGTGACTTGAAAACCATAATCGCGCAAGAATTGGCTATTACCTTGACGGTTTTTCCCAAAATGATGGTCTTCACCGAGTACCAGACTTTGGGTATTCAGTTTGTATTTTAGAATATCAGCAAACTCTTCCGCACTTAAATTACGGAAAGTGTCATCAAATTTGGCAACAACAATATAGTCGATACCAAGTGCAGCCAAATGTTCCACTTTTTCACGTAATGAACTAATTCGTGGTGGTGCATCGTAACTTTTAAAATATTCTAAAGGCTGTGGCTCAAAAATCATCACCACAGTTTTTAAATCTTGTTGTTGTGCTATGTCTTTTAATTGCTGAACCATCGCCTGATGACCCAAATGAACACCATCAAAATTGCCAATGGTGACGGCAGTTTTGGGCAATTGAAAGTTGGGCGCTAAAGCATTCAGACGGAGTAGCTTCATGGGCGAAATGGTGACTAAAATTAATTTGGGCTATATATTGCCATATTCTCACAGTTTCGTCTTGTTGTTGTGTTTTTATTCAATACTTTTCTTATTCTAGATCAAGACGCTTGAGTCATTAGATCAAAGAAACTTTTATTTCGGGATATATTTTTGTCTAATGTATTCCATTCGAAATTTAATGAGTAAGTGATGTCTGATCTAGCCCTAATTATGGCCTTAGCAAGCGAATCTAAAGGATTATTCGAAGCTGAAAATATTGCAGTACATTACAGTGGTATTGGTAAGGTCAATGCAGCATTTAAAGCTTTTGAAGTGATTCAAAAAACGGGATGCACAACTTTGCTGAATTTAGGAACAGCAGGAAGTTCGCATTTTGATGCGCATTCCTTGGTTGAAGTAACAACATTTGTACAGCGAGATATGGATGTTTCACCGCTTGGCTTTGAAGTTGGTGTTACACCGATGGATCAGGAATTTCCCGCAGCGATTAACCTAGAGCCGTATTTTCAACATCTTCCCAAGGGCATTTGTGGGACTGGCGATAGCTTTGAAACTGGTGAACCTAAGGTGCCATGTCAGCTGGTTGATATGGAAGGATATGCGCTCGCCAAAGTATGTAAGAAACTTGGCGTTCGTTTGATTTCCGTGAAATACATTACAGATGGGGCAAACGACACCGCACATTTAGATTGGGAGGAGAACTTGTTGTTGGGCGCTCAAAAATTATTGGCTTTATATCAGAGTATGGAACACTAGATTTTGAAGATTTTGGCGACCATAGAAACTATGGTCGTATGCCAGAGATCAATCTCGAAGAGATTTAGAGAAACCAATTATGGTCGAGGTAAAATACCGTATAGCATCATATGGACTGTATGCTCAATGGTACGTTGATACATGGTGCGATTGCGCAAGGTTTTTCCCGTTACCATTTCAGTTTGGGTGCTAAAATCAGCATAGTTTTGTGTGATACCCCAAAGGTTAATAATTAAAACCTCAGCATCGATCTTGTCTGATATTTTGCCTTGCTCTTGCCACGTGGAAATGACTTTAGATTTGCGTTTGAAGAGTTTTTTTAATGGGCCTTTCAAAATTGGCAGGATATGTGGTGCGCCTTGGATAATTTCTAAAGCAAATAATTTTGATGCCTTATGTTGAGTACGGGAAACCTCAATCTTTTGCATGAGATATTGCGTGATCGCTTCAGCAGGCTCTAAATCAGCTTCCAACATTTGCAGTGGAGCTAACCATTTTTGCATGACAGTAGTCAGCACTTCGACATAGAGCGCTTCTTTATTTTCATAGTAATAGAAAATATTCGATTTGTGCATTTCCGCGAGTTGTGCAATTTCATCTAAGCTTGCACCACTAAAACCATACACAGAAAACACATCTAATGCAGCAGCTAAAAGCTGTTGACGTTTTTGCGTACTCTTCTTTTGTTCCATCTCGTCAGTAAATTATAAAAAGGAACCTCAAATTGTACGGCAAAACGTGCGATTTGTGCACAAGGATTAGGGCATTTGCAAAAGAATATGAAGAATAATTGTGTAGTTAAGTGATAAAACTAATAATAAGACACATGTACAATTTATTTGATAAACAAATACATATTACTCATGTGGGAAATGCTGATCGAGAATATCTTTTAATTTAATTAAAAAAAGCCATTTATCAGTACGAAAAGTGTCTAATTTTCCGACGAAAATTAGACACTTCCATTTACCTTATTCAACAATTCAGAATGTCATATTTTGTATCGCTTAAGTTGAAAGTACGGCTTCTAAAACTTGTTGTTCAAGCTCTGCAAATTTGACATTTTTTTGTCGCGGTCGTGGTAAATCTACTTTGAACTGATGTGCGATATGACCTTTATCGAGCAAAATAATACGATCTGCTAACTGGACTGCTTCACTGACATCATGTGTCACTAAGATGGTGGTGAAGCCTTGTTCTAACCATAGTTTCTCGATTAGATTTTGCATGTCTAAACGCGTAAGCGCATCTAAAGCCCCCAAAGGTTCATCAAGTAATAGTATTCGAGGGGTATGAGACAAGGCACGTGCTAGCGCTGCTCGTTGACGTTGTCCACCTGAAAGTTGTGCAGGCCAAAGTTCAGCTTTTTCATTTAAGCCAACTTTTTCCAATAATGCTTCAGCCTTATCATGCTGGGATTTATCTAAGCCCAATTGCACATTTTTTAAAATGCTTTTCCATGGTAATAGGCGAGGATCTTGGAACATGACGCGGATGTCATCAGCGGTAATACCTTCACGAAAGTTCAGTGCAGATTTAAATTTAATCTCACCATAACTCGGTTGTTCTAAATCCGCGATTAACCGTAACAACGTACTCTTACCACAGCCACTTCGACCCACAATGGCAACAAATTCACCAGGTTCTATATGTAGGTCTAAATCCTCTAATACTTTAACTTTGCCATAGAACTTGTGCAGTTGTTCAAGATTGATTTCTGCACCGATCTTTTGTGGAGCTGATCTGGCATGATCTGGAATGACATGTTCATCAGCGAGATTTGAAATACTTAAATCAGTCATACGCATTCCTATTTTTGATAGCCTGGATGCCAGCGTAATAAATATTTTTCTAAGGCAACCGCGAGTACATCCGCTAATTTACCAAGTAGGGCATACAGTAGAATCCCAACTAAAACGACATCTGTTTGTAAAAATTCACGCGCATTCATGGTCATGTAGCCAATTCCAGCTTGTGCTGAGATGGTTTCAGCCACAATTAACAGAACCCAAACTAAACCTAGTGCGAAGCGCAAACCAACTAAAATGGAAGGAAGAGTACCTGGTAAAATAATTTCTTTATATAACTGCCAGCGTGTTAAACCATAACTCTTGCCCATCTCGATCAGCTGAGGATCTACAGATCGGATACCGTGATACGTATTGATATAAATTGGGAAAAACACGCCAATCGCGACCAAAAATAATTTGGCAGATTCGTCAATTCCAAACCATAGAATCACCAATGGAATTAAAGCTAAAGCTGGAATATTACGGATCATTTGTAGGGTCGTGTCGAGTAACGTAGAGGCTACTTTAGATGAGCCATTTAACAATCCTAAAAATAATCCTAAGCCCCCACCAATCAGCAAGCCAATCAGTGCACGTCCCGCACTGACTTGGACATGTGTCCACAGTTCACCACTAAGCAATAGATGCCAAAAAGCCAAAACCACTGCGGTTGGAGCAGGCAAGACACGGCTTTCTAAAATGCCAGTGACTGAAGCAAGTTGCCAAATCACAATAAGAAAAATGGGTACTAACCAAGGCAACAAACGTTGCCCCAGTTGTTTGATTCCTCGAGAGAGAAAACCTTCAGCTTTAACCTCCTTGGTTTTACTCAACACGATAGAATGTTTTTGAGTTTTATCTACCGCTGTTGTCATGCCGGCTCCTGAACCTGATCTCCTTTTTTATTTTCTTCAGGAGTATAGTTATTCGCGACAATCTCACCAAAAGGACCAGTCAGATTAGGTTGAGTCAGTTTTTGGCGTGTTTCTAATGGCAGAAGAGGGAATACCAATTCAGCAAAACGAATTGATTCTTCAAGGTGCGGATAACCCGAGAAAATAAAGGTATTAATGCCTAAATCTGCATATTCTTGAATACGTGCCGCCACAGTTTCAGGGTCACCTACTAATGCCGTGCCTGCACCCCCACGGACGAGACCTACGCCAGCCCATAAGTTTGGTGACACTTCAAGTTTCGAGCGATCTCCATTATGAAGTTCAGCCATACGACGTTGACCAACAGAGTCCATTTGTTTAAATTTTTTCTGTGCCGCAGCGATGGTTTCATCATCAACATACCGAATTAATTCTTCAGCAGCTCTCCATGCTTCCTCGTTGGTTTCGCGGACGATGACATGTAAACGAATACCGTAATCTAGGGTGCGACCTTTAGCTGCCGCCTTAGCGCGGACATTTTCAATTTTTTCTTTAACCGCTGCTGGAGGCTCTCCCCAAGTTAAATAGGTATCTACTTGATCAGTTGCCAGTTCAACAGCATCATCAGAAGAACCACCAAACCACAATGGTGGATAAGGTTTTTGGACGGGTGGATATAATAATTTTGCATCATCCACGCTTAGACGTTCACCATGGAACGTGAAGCTTTCACCCGTATGAGAGCGTTTTAAAATTTCGCGCCAAATCGTAGTATATTCAGTCGCAGTTTTATAACGCGTTTTATGATCTTCATAGACGCCGTCACCTTTTAACTCTTGCTCATCACCACCAGTGACCAAGTTCAATAGAACACGGCCATTTGAAAGACGGTCAAAGGTTGCTGCCATACGTGCAGCCAGTGCAGGAGTGGTTACCCCTGGACGCAAAGCAACGAGAAATTTAAGATTTTTGGTGGCATCAATTAAACTTGCGGCAGTCAACCATGGATCTTCACAAGAACGACCAGTCGGGATAAGCACACCTTCATAACCTAGATTATCCACCGCCACAGCGATTTGTTTCATGTAGGCATGGTCGACAACACGTCCGCCTTTGCTTGTACCTAGGTAGCGACTATCACCATGAGTAGGAATAAACCAGAAAATTTTCATTACTTAAGTCCTTAATATGAGTTACTTACCAGTCCATACGACTTGGTTAATTTGTATCGGTTTAGGAATGATTTTGAGCTCAGCAAAGCGATCAGCCAGTTGTTGCTGATCTGCAATGACTTTCGCGGTTAAAGGTGCTGCATAAGATGGACGAGGTCGGCGCTGAACAAAGGTTTGGCTCACATTCGGCTTTAAACCTGTTGTTTTGGCAAAAATCGTTGCTGTAGTTTTTAAGTTCTTTTGAACCCATTGATCAGCAAGATTAATCTGTTCAATGACACCTGAAATCGCTTGAGGATGTTTGTCGATAAACTTGCCTGAAGCGAGATAGAACGTGTAATTCGGGCTCAGCCCTTGTCCAGTGGTCAAAACTTTTGCTTTATCTTCAAGCTCAGCAGCAGCGTAATACGGGTCCCAAATGGCCCATGCATCAACGGCACCTTTTTGGAATGCTGCACGTGCATCGGCAGGACTTAACCAAATTGGTTTTACCTCGCTCCATTGCAAACCTGCTTTTCGGACGGCTTGGACCAATAGATAATGTGAACTAGATCCACGATGTACTGCGACACGCTTGCCTTTGAGTT
Source organism: Acinetobacter sp. YH16032 (assembly GCF_013417345.1). Classification (NCBI taxonomy): domain Bacteria; kingdom Pseudomonadati; phylum Pseudomonadota; class Gammaproteobacteria; order Moraxellales; family Moraxellaceae; genus Acinetobacter; species Acinetobacter sp. YH16032. The sequence continues at coordinate 10,288 of NZ_VPEE01000012.1, forward strand.
GTTTAAGCTGAGTAATGTTGGATTTTTTCGGCACTAAGATTGCTGAAGAAAGTGGCTTCGCCGCCTCATAAGCAATGTAATGCAAAGGTTTATTTCCTGCTTGAGCATAAACAGGGGGGGTATCACCTGTTGCACCAATATCCACTGAACCCACTGCAAGTGCTTCTAAAATTTGAGGACCACCAGGGAACTCATTCCATGTAATTTTGGCATTGGGAAATTCTTGCTCAAACAGTTTTTGCTGTTGAGCAATCACCAAATTTACGGAAGATTTTTGGAAGCCAATGCGTAATTCTTTCACTGAGGGATCAACAGCCCATGCAGCTGAGCAACCCAACATCGCACAGGCAAATAGCATCGTTGTCATTGAATGACTTGAGGTTTTAAACCAAGTGTGTGCTGTATTTGCTGATTGATATTGAGTCATGTTCATCACCTTTTCATGTTGTTATTTGGGTGTAGGCGCAATAATTGCGGCCTGAATATTGATTTTGTTTGGAATCAATTTCTGTTGATGGAATACATCGGCAACTTTTTGCTGATGTTGAGCAACTTCAGTACTAATTGGATAAACGCCGAAGCTCATACGTCCAATTGAGGTTTGAAGAATTTTGAAATCTAGACCTGTAGGCTTCACGAGTAGTTGAGCTGCTTCGTCTTTATTGGAAGCAATCCAATCTGATGCTTCATTAAGTTCTTGAACAACGGTTTGTATAATTTCAGGATTCTGTTCAACGAACTTACGATCAGCCATATAGAACTGGTAGTTATTGGCATTCCCTTCGCCAGAAGCGAGAACACGTGCGCCGATTTGATGCTCTGCTGCTGCAAAGAACGGATCCCAGATTACCCATGCATCGACTGCACCGCGCTCAAATGCTGCGCGAGCATCCGATGGTGGTAGGTAAACCAATTCAATATCATCAAGCGTCAAATGATTCTTTTCTAAGATCTTCAAGAGAAGATAATGAACGTTAGAACCTTTGTTTAACGCTACACGCTTACCTTTAAGTTGTTGAATATCTTTGATGTTCGAATTTTTTTGAACAATCAACGCTTCAGCGCGTGGAGTCGCAGGTTGATTTGCGACATAAACCAAATTTGAATTCGCTGCTTGGGCAAAAATAGGGGGTGCTTCACCGACTTCACCAAATGAAACACTGCCGACATTCAAACCTTCTAACAGTTGTGGTCCACCTGGGAACTCTACCCATTTCACTTGAATGTTTTGATCCTTCAAAGCGGCTTCTAATTCACCACCTTCTTTAATCACGGGCAGTAAGCCATACTTTTGATAACCGATATTTAACACTTGGGTTTTATCTTCTTTTTTTGAGTCGCAACCAGTGAGTAGCAAAGCACCTGTTAACGCAGAAGACAAAATGAGTGTTTTTTTCCAAAGATTAGCGTTAAAGCTGCTCATATTGAAAATCCTGAAAACTTAAAAATAAAAAAAATCAAAAAAATAAATGCGTCATGTAACGCGCCTAAGTTAATGAATTTTCTATTTCGTAAAAAATAAGAATTCAGGAATTCCTAATGAATAAAAAAGATAAAATTAAAAGAGAAAAAAATATCTAAAAAAATGCAAAAGGCTCAATCTAAGAATAACGATATTTTTGTTTCTAAGTTTATGAAATATATAAATATATATTAAAATATTAAATTGTGATAAGGATATGATTTGTATGAATATATCGAATGATTGTGAAGATAGTTCACCTAGGAATATCAATATATAAAAGAAAGATAAAGCAGTTCATAAGGGTGCAATAAAAAAGCCACTTTAGAGTGGCTTTTTACAAACAATTGAGTTTCTTTGGAAATTATAAAGTGCCTGACGCGCTTGTGGTAAGTCATCCACCGATGCTTTGACAAACCCTTGTTCCAAAAACCAATGTGCGGTTCGTGTCGTAAGAATAAATAACTGTTGGATATTAGACTTTTTTGCTTTCTCTTCTAAATAGTGCAAGATTTGGCTACCACGATTTGATTTGCGGTAACTTGGATGTACTGCCACACAGGCTATTTCTGCAGAACGAATTTCATTTGATTCAGTTGGTATTGGATATAATGCTGCACAAGCCAGAACCATACCGTCACGTTCAATCACAGCGAAATGATCAATTTCATTTTCCAAGCGTTCTCTAGAGCGGTATACCAAAATGCCTTCTTGTTCTAATGGGCGTAATAAACTGATTAATCCACCGACATCCTGAATCGTCGCTGTGCGGACTTCTTCATAATGTGCATCGGTGATCATCGTGCCATGCCCATCACGAGTAAATAATTCTTCGATTAATGCACCATCATGTTCATAAGATAATAAATGAACGCGGTTAACGCCATTTAAAGAGGCTTCCTTGGCATTTTGTAAATGCAATGCCAATTCATAATTTTGCTCTAAAGCAACGTCAATATGTTGATCTAGCTGATGCGGGGTCACTTCGCGCAACAACTGCTGTGGGCTTTGCATTAAACCTTGTTCGGAACCGAGAAAAATGAGTTTATCGGCACCGAGTTGGATAGCTGTTTTGGTCGCCACTTCTTCAGCAAGCAAGTTATAAACTTCACCAGTGGTTGAATAACCTGAGGGGCCAAGCAATACAATATTGTGATTGTCCAAATGTTTTTGAATCGCATCTGCATCGACTGAACGCACTTCACCGGTAAGTTGAAAATCGATACCGTTACGAATGCCATAAGGTTTAGCTGTTATAAAATTACCAGATACCACATCAATGCGAGCACCATACATGGGTGAATTTGCAAGTCCCATAGACAATAAGGCTTCGATTTGTAAACGGATTGAGCCTACGGCAGACATGACCGCACCTAATGAGTCACGTGTTGTTACTCTACGATGATTATGAAAAGGACTATCTAAATTCTTCTCAGCAAGATTTGCACTGATTTGTGGTCGTGCTCCATGAACCAGAATGAGTCGAATGCCGAGAGAATGTAAAAGGGCAATATCATGAATAATATGTTGAAAATTTGGTGATTGAACTGCTTCGCCGCCAAACATTAAAACGAAGGTTTTATTACGATGGGCGTTGATATACGGCGCTGAGTTTCGGAACCAATGCACATATTGCTGTGTCATATTTTGAGTTGTATCTATTGAGTCCGATTGCATGCATGTACCGATAGAAGCGGGAAGTGGTCATCAGATTCTAAACAAAAAAATGATTTTCCACACCTGCATTAAAATAAAGACATAAAAAAGCCCAAACTGAGTTTGGGCTGAGTGCAGGGAAGATCAATTTGAGAAGATCTAGGAATAAGCTTATCCGATGATACGCACGATGCGATCTGTACGCTCATTCACTAAGACATAGTCTCCATTAATTTTGTACCACTGCTGGTTACGCGCCGCTTTAGGTAGATTCTTCGCTTGACGATCACTTAACTCAAATTTTGAAGAGTTGAATTGACGTGGTAACTGTTGACCTACTCGCCATTGACGGCTTGGATTTACATTTTGGAAGCCACGATTTTGTTCATAGCGGTCATGTTGATATTTCCCAGGCTGACCTTTATTCCAATGCGCTGGTGGTGGAGTTGGTTTTGAATAGTGACGACCATCGTCATGTGGACCAGCCATCGCAGATGTTGCCAATAAACCACTCATTGCTAATGTAAGTACTGATACTAACTTTTTCATGTGGGATACCTCTAACTTTGTTATTTATCCGATATCGCTAAAGTACAAAATGATTTGAGATAAACCGTGGAGAGATATAGTCAATTTGTGAAATGTATGAAGAAGTGATGAAGATGAATGATTAGGATTGAACTCAACAAAAAACCCGACATGAAGTCGGGTCGATTTAAACGTCAAAATTAATCTTGCTGGATTTTCAAAATGCTATTGCTGTTTGAATCCACCAGAATAAAGTCATTATTCACTTTGTACCATTGTTGGTTTTTACCAGGTTTTGGTAGGTTATGATCTCTATATTCGGTTTTATAACTATTGCCACGATAGTGTTGAGGCATGACGTAGCCAGTTTGCCATTTATGTTGACGTAAACGTTTTACGCCACGCTCTTCTCTGTTTTTACGACGATCTTGGAACTCTTGATCTGATGAAGCATCATGTTGAGTACGTTTCTCAAATCCTTTACCACGTTCACGTGAACCTTTATCTTGGTAGTCATCAGAGTAAGGAGCAGCATTGGCAATATTTGCTGTAAATATTGCACTTAAAGATAATGTCAAAACTGTCATAATCTTTTTCATATTCCGCCCTCGTTGACCTTATAAATTGGGGTTCACACTAATGTACTGAAAAAATGCAGAGAAACTGTGAAGATAGAATGTAATTTAGATTAAAAATAACGAGATAATAAGAACATATTTTAATAGGAATGAAAATAGAAACCGATGCTTTAGCTGAGCAATCAATGCTTTGAGCAATTTTAAATTTTGAATCCTAATATGATTTTTAAATTGTAAATATTTTAATAACACAGAAGATGATTTTCTTTTAAATAAGAAAAATCATCTGATCCGTTTCATCTCAGTGCCACTGATTATGATATTCTTGCAATTGTTGAATAGCTTCGATAATGATCCACGCAGTTTCGGCATGATCTAAACCTTGAACTAATGAAGCATCCAACTGTAACTGTTCGATCGTTTGGATCGTTGATAATTTTCGAGCTTGGTCTGCCATATTATTTCCTTATAAAAGTGTTGAATTTCATGGCATTGATCATAGTTAAAATTTATAAATATAAAAAACCGAATATTTTTCTTAATTTAATCTAATTATTCGATTAAGGTTCAAATCAAATGCTTAAAAGACAGCATAATTTTTTATATCGATAAACTTAGCGTATGTATAGACTTTTGTTATAGTAAGAACAATTTTAAAGCAACACTAGGAATAGGTTATGTCTGTCGCTCCGCGTATTGGGATTTTAGGTGCTGGTGGCCGTATGGGTCGTACATTGATTCAAGCAGTTCAAGATGCTGGTTATCAATTAGCAGCAGCGGTAGAGCGTCCAGGCAGTAGCCTTATTGGCGCGGATGCAGGCGAATTAGCGGGTATTGGTACACTTGGTGTGAAAGTCGTGGGTGATATCCAAGATGTTTTAAATGATTGTGATGTATTTATTGACTTTACTGCACCAGTTGCAACTGAACAGCATTTGAAACTGTGCCGTGAGGCTGGTGTTGCATTAGTGATCGGTACGACAGGAATGAACGATGAGCAAAAAGCATTTTTAGATGAAAGTGCAACGATTGCTCCTGTAGTCTACGCAGCAAACTACTCCGTAGGCGTGAATGTATCCATTAAACTTTTAGAATTAGCATCTAAAGTCTTTGGTGACAGTGTCGATATTGAAGTGATCGAAGCACATCATCGTCATAAAGTTGATGCGCCATCAGGTACTGCTTTAATGATGGGTGAGGCGATTGCTGATGCATTAGGTCGTGATTTGAAGCAAGATGCGGTGTATCACCGTGAAGGACATACTGGTCCTCGTGAACGTCAAAGTATTGGTTTCCAAACCATTCGTGGTGGCGATATTGTGGGTGAACATACGGTAATGTTTATTGGTGAAGGTGAACGTGTAGAAATCACACATAAAGCCACGAACCGCATGAATTTTGCTGCAGGTGCAGTACGTGCCGCTGCTTGGGTTGTCGGTAAAGCACCGAAAAAATATGACATGAAAGACGTTTTAGGCTTCAACGATATCAAAGTTTAAGTTTAAAAATACTGCGTGATCATCTAAATAATAATGTGAAATATGAAGAATAAAAATGAAGAAAATTTCTATGATCTGCTTGCTTGTCAGTGCCATTGGCCTGACAAGCCAAGTTCAAGCCAATGAAGCCTCTCGACTCACCATTAACAAAAACAATATTAAAGTGTGGACGATACAAAATCCTGATCATCCTGTGTTGTCCTATCGTGCTGAAACAGTAGTGGATGCTTCACTCGAAAGAGCAGTTGCAATAGTTTTGGATGTGGAAAATGCAAAATCATGGGTACCCAATGTCGGTTCAGCACAGGCGATTTCTCAAGATTTGAAGCAAGGGGAATTTAAACTCTACATGGTGTTAGATTTTCCATTTCCTTTGAAAGATCGAGATCTGATTGTGCAAGGGAAAATGTATAAGGATTTAAAAGGTATTGTTCATATTAAGAATAAAGCTTCGCAAACGGGAAAATCGAAGAATCCTCAGTATATTCGGCTGCAACACTATGTTGGAGACTGGAGCTTTGAACAGATTGGACCGAATAAGGTGAAGGTCAGCACTTCAGGATATGCGGATCCAGAAGGTGCAATTCCACAAAGTGTGACCAATATGTTTGTACAACAGCAGCCTTATCAAATGTTGCAAAAAATGAAAACTGAATTAGCAAAATCTCAATCTGCGCAGATATCGTTACCAGATATTTTGAAATAATGACTTTATATCAGTCATTTAATCATTTTTCAAAGTGTAAGCTGTAAATTGCTTTAACTCTGCTGTTTGAGGCAAATGAAAACTCAAAATTGGTTGCTTAGTCTTAGACGTCTGATCCAATAGAAAAACTTGATAGGTTTGTTTTTTGGAATCATCACATTGAAAATTTAAATTTTTTTGTGTGGGGCTATTGAGCTTGACTGCATGATCAGAAGACACGGTGTAGAGGTAAATTTTCTGCTGATCTGGAGATTCAATACTTTTTGTAAAACGATAATGACTGTTGTGCGTCACTTTTAAGAATCCATCAATTAACGATGTACAAATAAATTTTTGCTCAAGTGCAGCTTGTTCGATCGCATGTTCTGGTTGGCAAGCTGTCAAAAGTGTTACCAAGGGTAATATCAAATATAATTTATCGTTGTTCATGTGGCCTCCTGTGTTTTTTTAGCTGTAAGACCATCATAAATTTGCTAGGTTTATAGATACAGATACACACATTTTATAAAAATGAGCACAGTTCATGTTTCAGTATCAAATCTTAGCCAAACATATCAAACAGAAAATTCTGAGTGGAGAACTGTGTTCAGGACAGAAGCTCATTTCCCTTCGGCAATTTTCAGCATTACATGCCGTCAGTTTAAATACAGCAAAAAATTGTTATACATTATTGGAATCGGAAGGGCTCATTACTGTTAAAAATAAATCGGGTTATTTTGTTCAACATTTGAAATCCAGAAACGATTCGCCAGTATTGCCTTATCATCATGAATTTGAAGCTGAAGCAAAGGATATCAGTAACTTAGATTTGCAAATTGAAATACAGGAGTCTTCAATCAATAACCGATCAATTCATTTAGGTGCAGTACAAATCTCTCCAAATCACGTGCCTGTAGATGCAATCCGAAAGTCAATTCAACGTGCTTTAAAACACAGTCAACCAGAAGATTTCCTTTACAGTAATCGACAAGGGCATTTGAGATTGAGACAAGCTTTATCAGACCATTGGGCTGAAGATGGTTTTTATATCAATCCAGACGAGACTTATATCACCAATGGCTGTATGGCTGCGTTATCACTCGTGGTTCAGCTCTTGACCAAGGAAGGGGATGGCATTGTGATTCCAACCCCAAATTTTAATGGTCAATTACAGTTGTTAGGGACACTGAAACGCAAGTTGATTGAGATACCTGCAAATGTGGATGGTTTTGATTTAGAACGCTTAGAAAGAGCAATGCAGCACCCCGATACCAAAGCCTGTCTATTGACTGTGAATTATCAAAATCCATTAGGATTTGAGCTTTCAAATCATGATAAACAGAAAATTGTGCAATTGGCTGAACAATATCAATGTTATGTGATTGAAGATGATATTTATGCTGAATGTAGTTTTAATTTACAGCGACCTTTACCGATCAAACATTGGGATGAAGCAGGCTATGTCATTTTATGCAGTTCAATATCAAAATCATTGTCGAGCGCATATCGAGTAGGTTGGTTTTGTTTACCGCCGAGGCTTAAATATTTGCATCGTCAAATTGTCATTCAAAATGTCAGTGTGAATACACCTTTGCAATTGGCTTTGGCTGACCTGATGTATAGTAGAGCCTATCGTGAGCATCTACTCCGATTAAAACCAAAATTAAATCATCAAGTTGATGCATATCGAAAAACGATATTAAACGCTTTTCACGGGATCGACATTGGGTTAAGTCAGCCGGATGGTGGTTATGTTTTATGGCTGCAATTGCCGACACATATTGATGGTTTAGAACTCTATTATGCTGCACGTCAACATGGTATTAACATTGTTCCCGGTGATGTTTTTGGAGAAGAACGCCGTTATAAAAATTATATTCGCTTAAATGCAGGGCATGAACTAACTCATGAAATTCATGACTCCATCGTGTTTTTAGCGGATTGGGTGAAACAAAAAATGAGGTCATCATCCCAAGCACCTTCTTAAAAAGATTATGGCGCTAAACTAAGCTTTTTAAAGCAGTGATTTTCATGATCATCAATCATTCCTACCGCTTGCAGATAAGAATAGATAATGGTTGGACCCACGAATTTAAAACCATTCTTTTTTAGAGTTTTAGACAGTTGCAGGCTTAATTCGCTTTGTGTTGGTGCTAAGCGATAGTCTGGCACAGAATGAACTTTGGGTTGATGCCCTACAAAACTCCATAACCATTTGACCATATCAGGCATGATTTGGCGCATATTCAACCATGCTCGAGCATTATCTCGAATCGCCTTTAGTTTACCTAAATGACGAATTATGCCCGGATCTTGTGCTATTTCGATTAAATGTTCATCTGTAAAAGTCGCAATTTCTTCAATGGTGTATTGAAAGAAATGATATCGATATCGCTCGCGTTTTTTTAAAACAATAACCCAAGCGAGTCCTGCTTGCTGACCTTCTAAACAGAGCATTTCAAATAAGGTGTGTTCATCATATACAGGCACACCCCATTCTTGATCGTGATAATTAATATAAATCTGCTCATCGGAGCACCAGCCACAGCGTTGAATCGTCATGCGAATGCTCTGAAGTGATCAAATGGTAAAAGCAACCCACTGATCGTTTTGATTGTCCCAAAAGAACAACTCTGCTTGTTCTAAATCTGAAAAATTAATCCAGAAATCTTTACCTGCTTTGTCCGCAAACCCAGTGCTAATCAACAGAGCTTCTTCGGTAATTTCCATAATCCAGCCCTGATGGCTTTGTCCATTTAAGACAATACGTTGTTGATTGCCAGATTCTGCAAATTCAACTAGACGATTAATCAAGGCTTCTGACATGAAAACTTCCTAATAATAAAAACTTTAATTTAACGTAAATAAGGGTATGGATTGACAGGGCCTCGACCGCGACCATCTAAGTAAATTCCATAATGTAAATGAGGGGCAGTATGTCGAGCATTACCCGTATTGCCGACATAACCAATATGGTCACCTCGTCGCACGAAGTCACCCTCATTGAGACCTTTTTTATGCTGATCTAAATGCGCATAATAATGCCAAGAACCAGCGGGTCCTAAAATCCAAATGACTTTCCCACCCAGCTTATTATCGCGCATACTGCGAACAATTCCATCAGTTGCACTATAAACTTTTGTACCACGAGCCGCCAAGATATCAATGCCTTCATGTGTTCGACCGTGACTTCGTGATGCACCCCAAGTGTCAGTGAGTTGTCTCGCTTTTACACCTTGTACTGGGATAGGTAATTTGCGGTCCAAAGGAAGCATATGTAAGCGAGCAACGAGGGTTGGGTCAAGCGGCGTTTGTTTTGGAGGTTGGCTACTGCAGGCAACAAGTAAAATAGCTACACTTAGGATGATGTAATGTCGCAAATACTTAGTCACTCCAACTCCTTGATTGATACAGCCACACTTATTTGAATCGACTATGTCACAATTTCACGGCTGAGATCAATTTTTTCATCGCAGTTGGAATGCCCATTTCTGTTACAACTTGTGGAGCGAGCCATTCACCTCCTAATTCTGTTTGGAGGTATTCCATCTGGTCGAGATCAACATGGAAAATATGTGCATTCAGTAACCAGGTAAAGTGGGTGAAACTGTGTGAAATTTGAGTTGGTAATTGATTACTCACCAAACCATATTGCTGAGTCAATTGACTAAATTCTGAAGTTTCATCAATGATGGGTAAGGTCCATAAACCACCCCATAAGCCTGAATGCGGACGTTGTTGCCATAACCATGTATTTTCAGTACTTCGCAGTAATAAAACATCCGCAGTCTTTATAGGCACTGCTTTTTTTGGCTTTTTAAATGGTAACTCTTGTGTCAGACCCTGCTTTAAAGCTTGGCATTCTGACTGCATTGGACAGTACAGGCAAAGTGGTTTTTTAGGAGTACAAATTGTTGCACCCAAATCCATAATGGCTTGCGTGTAATCATGGTTGCGTTGTTCAGGACAGAGTTGCTCGGCTAATTCCCACATTGCACGTTCATGGACAGGCTTTGATAAATCATCTTCAATGGCAAAGAAACGTGCTAAAACACGCTTAACATTTCCATCCATTATCACGCCGTATTTGCGTAATCCAAGTGACATCAATGCACCAGCAGTTGATCTACCTATTCCTGGCAGGGCCATCCAAGCTTCTAAAGTCTCTGGAAAATGTCCATTTTGACTTACGATTGTGGCTGCTTTATGCAGGTTGCGAGCACGCGCATAATAGCCGAGACCTGCCCAGTAAGGAGCAACTTCATCCCAAGTAGCACGACCTAAATCGGTGACCGTCGGAAAGCGCTCAATAAAACGATCATAGTATTTCAGAACAGTTTTCACTTGGGTTTGCTGCAACATAATTTCAGAGACCCAAACTTTGTAAGGATCATCTGCGACTTGCCATGGCAGGTCATGTCGACCATGTACATCAAACCAATCCAGTAACGCAGTTGAAAAAGAAAACATGAAAATACCATTAATACAATCTGTGCTCAGTATAACCAATCTAGGCAAAGACCTTTTAAAAAAGCATGAAAAAGGCGCATATTGCGCCTTTTTGTAAAATCAACATTACTCTTGAATAATGCCCCAACGACTATCTAATTTAAGCGGTTGGTTTTTGTAACGAGGAATAATATGGATGTGTAAATGTTCCGACTCTTCATCGCCAAAAACTTTGCCATCATTAAAAGCGATATGAAAGCCTTCCGGATGATGACGGATTTTTAACTCGTTACGTGCCAGTTCTAACAACGACTGTAAACTTTTACGCTCTTTATCGGTAATTTCAAAAAAAGAACTCACATGACGTAAAGGAATAATAACGGAATGTCCTTTAGTCAACGGCTGCTGTTCTGGCAAAATCACACCGAATTCATTTTTATCAATCACATCATATTCATCGTGATTGCAATAAGTACATTGTTCACTCATCCTTATATTCCTCTTATATTTTATCTTCTTTCTTCAATAATCTTAGCGCTAATAAACTTTGAAAGTAATTAATCTAAGTGACGCGACAGTAACTCATACATCGCAGCTAAGCTTTTTTCCTCAGCTTCAGCGTTATAACCGAGATCTACACCATTGGCTTTTGCCCGTTCATCAGCTTGTGGATTGCTAAAACCATGTTTTGCATCCTCAAAGATAATGACCTCATGTGGCACCTGAGCTGCAAACATTTCTTCTTTAAATTGTGCCACATCATCTAGCGTGACCATGCTATCTAGCTCACCATGCAAAACCAGAATTTCAGCTTTTACTTGACCTTGTTGAGCAGGTGTTTGCGCAGATAAATTAGCATGGAAGGTAGCAACTGCTTTTAAGTTCGCACCAGAGCGAGCAAGATCTAAAACAACTTTTCCGCCGTAACAAAAACCAATCGCAGCTAATCGAGTTGCGTCAACTTCAGGCTGTGCAGATAAAGTGTCTAACGCAGCTGTAGCGCGTTGTACAATCGTTTCAGGCTGTGCGAAAGTTTGCATCATCCACTCATTTGCTTGAGAAGCTTCAGTGGTTACCTTTTTGTCGCCGTACATATCAATGGCAAAAGCAGCATATCCTTGTTCTGCAAGTTCTCGAGCACGTTGTTCTGTATATTCATTACGACCCCACCACTCTGGGGCTACAATAATACCTGCAGCTCCTGAAGAGTTTTCAGGTGCGGCAAAATAACCAATCAATTGAGTACCATCTGCCGCTTTATACTGAATTTCTCTTGTTTGAATTGCTGAAGTCATTATTGAAAGTCCTTTCGTTTATGAAAATCAGCAAAGATTAAAGCATAAATGTTTTCCGAAGTGATGAATTTGTAATAAGAAAGTAAAATCAAATGTGAGAATTTATGAAAGATTGGAATATATAAAACGCGTATCAATGAACAGATAAAAAGAAATAAAAAAGAAGAAGGAGTACCTTCTTCTTTTCATCAATCTTGTGTTTTCAATTTAATCTAGTGATTTAGAACACTAGACTTTGCCTCTTGAGATAAAGCCTACAATTGCGAGAATCACTGCAATCACAAGTAAGATAATTGCGAAATCTTTAGATAAGCCTGCTACACCACCAAACCCTAGCAAACTTGCTATCAATGCAATCACTGCAAAAATAATCGCCCAACGGAACATTTTGATTCTCCATAAATTTTTATTAATGTTCATTCAGTATAAGAAAATAAACTGAGCAAAATGTATACAAAGGGTATTTTAACGTAGAGTATTGATATTCTTTAGTTAATCAACTGTAACTGAGATTGATGAAATTTTATGAGAATTATTAGTGATATACTGACTCAAATTTTTGATATTTAGCTGAATCATGAGCACATCTTTACGCCCTGAATTTTGGAAACATTATTCACTGTTTGAAATGAACCAAGCAGAGTGGGAGGCACTGTGTGATGGTTGTGGTATGTGTTGTTTGGTTAAATTAGAAGATGATGAAACCGAAGAAATCGCATATACCAAAGTTGCGTGCAAACTTCTAGATTGTCAGACGGGGCATTGTTCAGATTATGAAAATCGTCAGGTGCATGTACCTGACTGTATTCAGTTAACGCCTGAAAAATTACAACAAATACGATGGCTACCTTCGAGTTGTGCATATCGACGTATTAATGAAGGTAAAAAGCTACCGAATTGGCATCACTTGGTGACAGGCAATAAACAAAGTGTGATTAGTGCTCGAAAATCTGTAGCAGGTCGTTGTATATCTGAACAGCTTGTTGATGAAAATGAAATAGATGAATACATCGTGCGGTGGGTACGCTAGTACATTCAATTGCTAGACTACACATATTTTGTAATATAAAAACACTTTTAAAATGATCATTGCCGTTTAATCCTTGAGACTGATATTCAAGGATTTAAAAAGGGAAAGGCATGTTAAAAGCTGCAAAACTGATTTGGATTGTTGGTTTGAGCGGAATCATAATGGCGTGTCATGCCAATCAAAATAAAGCCACTGAAGCACAGAATCCGCAGGAATCAACAGTCAAAAACGAGAATTCAAAAGCTCAAGAACAACGATATCAAGTTGAAAAAATTGCTCTATTTAATGAACCATGGGCGATTGCAACTTTACCAAATGGTCAACTGTTAATTACAGAAAAGTCAGGCATACTTAAGTTGTTTGACCCACAATCAAAACGTAGTTTTAACGTGGCTGGTGTGCCTCAAGTTGCTTATGGCGGACAAGGTGGGTTAGGTGATGTTTCGATTCATCCTAATTTCAATAATAACGCTTGGCTATATCTCAGTTATGCCGAAGAAAAAAATGGATTGTTTGGTGCAGTGGTGATCCGAGCGAAATTGGATTTATCGAATATCGAAGCACCGAAACTGACGGATATCGAACGCATATGGGAGCAAGTCCCTAAAGTGTCGGGTCAGGGGCATTATGCACATCGTATAGTGTTTGACCAGCAAGCGAATTTATGGATTAGTTCAGGGGAACGGCAGAAGTTTCAGCCTGCACAAGATATGCAGTCTAATCTAGGTAAAATTGTATATTTGTATGATGATGGTCGTGCTCAAGAATCTAATCCATTTGCCAAACAAGGTGGTGTCTCAGCGCAGATTTGGAGTTTAGGTCATCGTAATCCTTTAGGTATGGCATTTGATCATCAAAATCGTTTGTGGGTGGCAGAAATGGGCCCTAAAGGTGGCGATGAGTTCAATCTTATTGAAAAAGGTAAGAATTATGGCTATCCAATTGTATCTAATGGTGATCACTATGATGGGAAACAGATTCCGAATCATGAAACGCGACCTGAATTCATAGCCCCTAAACTTGATTGGTCTCCAGTGATTTCACCCTCGAGTCTGATTTTTTATAAATCTAACTATTTTCCACAATGGAAGAACAAAGCCTTAATCGGTGGATTATCATCGAAAGCCATTATTGTGGTAGATCCACAATCTGAACCTGTACGAGAAATTCAGCGCTTGGATATGGGGGTTCGAGTACGAGACTTGCATGAAGCGAAGGATGGCACAATTTGGGGAATAGAAGATGGACCGCAAGCTTATTTATTCAAATTAAAAGCAAAACTCGAATCTGAGTAAAATGAAAAATGTTGAATAGTGATGGTTGTTTTGACTATTAATATTGGAATTTGACTATTACATAGTAGACTAGTCAACAGCACTTTGAGATCTATAAAAAATATGTCCGATACACAAATTCCGCTACCTGAACGCTTACGTCCACGTGATTTGTCTGAGATTATCGGACAAGATCATTTACTTGGTGAAGACGCACCTTTACGTCAAATGATTGACCAAGGACATTTACCTTCGATTATTTTTTGGGGGCCTCCAGGCGTCGGCAAGACCACCATTGCGCTATTGTTAGCTCAAGCTGTAGATCGTACTTTTATTAGCTTGTCTGCACTCAACACTGGTGTTAAAGAGCTTCGAGAAATCATTGGGGAAAGTGGTGATCTCATTGTGCCAGTGGTTTTTATTGATGAAATTCATCGTTTTAATAAATCTCAACAAGATGCCTTACTGAGCGCAGTAGAAAAAGGCAAGATTACTCTGGTTGGTGCAACCACAGAAAATCCTTCTTTTGAAGTCAATAATGCTTTGTTGTCGCGCTGTCAGGTGTATACGCTGAAAGCATTATCTGAGCATGATATTCAACATTTAATTGAACGTGCACTCAAGCAAGACCAATTTCTGAAAGACCGTCATATTCATATCGAAGAATATGATGCATTAATTCAATTTGCCGCAGGTGATGCTCGTAAAGCACTCAATTTATTGGATCTCATTGCGAGCACATTTGAAGCAGATGTTGAAAATATTGTCACCAATGCCATCGTGGTGAAAGTAGCTCAACAAAATATTGCGCGATATGACAAATCTGGTGAGCAGCACTATGATTTAGTCTCAGCATTCATTAAATCAATTCGTGGAAGTGATCCTGACGCTGCACTATATTGGATGGCGAGAATGTTAAAGGGGGGGGAAGATCCAGTCTTTATTGCGCGTCGGATGTTGATAGCCGCTTCGGAAGATATTGGAAATTCTAATCCTAATGCGTTGTTATTGGCTGGGGAGTGTTTTAGGTCCGTTCAAGCGGTTGGGATGCCAGAATGCCGTATTATTTTAGGACAATGTGCAGTGTATTTGGCCACAAGCGCGAAAAGTAACAGCACTTACTTAGCAATCAATAAAGCATTAGAGTTGGCTGAACGTACGTCAAATCTTCCAGTTCCATTGCATTTAAGAAATGCTCCAACCAAGTTAATGAAAGAGCAGGGATATGGTGTAGATTACTTATATCCACATCACTATCCAGAACATTTCGTGTTGCAGGATTATATGCCTCCAGAGCTGAAAGGCACCAAATTGTACGAATCAGCTCGTAATAAGCGTGAAGTCGAAGCAGAGCGTTTACAGCAGCGACGTTGGCAGCAAGAGCAGCAACAACAATAAAAAAAAAGCCCAGTTCTATAGGAAGCTGGGCGAAAAGCGATTCATCTGGTCGGCAACTACAGTCTCTCTCTTGAGCCACCAACTCCTGTAGTTGCCTGGTATAAAAATATATTAGTTGAACTTAGTAATATTGTAAAAACGATCATTTTAATAAATAGCATTAATTTATTCGATTAATGGGTGTAAATTTAAAAACACAAAAAACAATTGAGTTTTTTAATGATCAAAACCCCAGATTTGTCATCTTATTTAAATATCGATTCGATAAATTAATAGCATTACCAATGAGGAGAGAGCATTGGTAATGCGACTTAACAAAAATAATGAATGTATAACAACAATTTGAAAATATAAAAATAATATCAACAGATACAAAAAAGCCGAGTCATATGACTCGGCTTCATTTTATCTAAATTTTGATTTAGATATCAGAAAGGTCAACACCGATACGTGTAGCAACTTCTTCATAAGCTTCAACCACATCACCTAAACCTTGGCGGAAACGGTCTTTATCTAATTTTTTCTTGGTATCTTTGTCCCATAGACGGCAACCATCTGGAGAGAACTCATCACCAAGAACGATACGGTCATGGAACACACCAAATTCAAGTTTAAAATCAACTAAAAGCATGTTGCCTTGAGCAAAAAGATCTTTTAACACTACGTTTACTTGGTGAGTTAACTCTTTCATACGCTCAAGTTGTTCAGCAGTAGCCCAACCTAAAGCAATGGCTTGAGATTCATTCACCATTGGGTCGCCCAAAGCGTCATCTTTGAAAAATAATTCAAATGTAGGTGGTGTAAGTTCTAAACCTTCTTCAACACCCAAACGACGGCAAAGCGAACCAGCTGCATAGTTACGGATTACACATTCAACTGGAATCATGTTTAACTTTTTAACCAAAACTTCGTTTGGTGTTAAAAGTTTTTCGAAATGAGTTTCGATACCTGCAGCTGCAAGTTTTTCCATGATAAAGGCGTTAAAACGGTTGTTCACCTTACCTTTGCGATCTAGCTGTTCGATTTTTTCGCCATTAAATGCTGAGGCATCATCACGAAAGACTAAAATCAGGTGGTCTGCACTATCGGTTTCATAAACGGATTTAGCTTTACCAGTATAGAGCAAGGTTTGTTTTAACATGGTGGAACCTTTTTCAGAAAAAATATGCCTAGAACGACTAGGCTGGCCAGTTTTGATAAATCTGGGTTAACAGGCTCGCAGCTTTTTGTTTGTCTGCAAACGCGTTAGTTGGGGTAAACACGGCCAAGGTATGACTCGAACCTACAGATGTCAGTTTAAGCACTAAACTTTCACCATCCACTTGAATTGTCGCGGAATGGGGATTCTTAGGTTGATTGACAAAGTTGTAGTTGAGGCTACTGAGGGTGGCGATTGTGTATTGCCAAATTGTAGCAGAATTTCCGTCAATTTTGATCAACGGATTGCCATTTCCATCAGTTAAAAGTTGTGGACGACCGACAGCAGTTGATTGTTCACTCTCAACAGGATTAGAAACGGTTGGTGCCACATTAGGACGAGGTAGCTCGAAACGATTACCTCGCTTATTAACCATTTGTGGCGCATTGTCTATTGCAAGCTGTTCAACAACAGGCGCTGGATAAAGCGGTGTTGCTGGTCTAACCATTGAACCTTCAGGAAATTTAAGCGGGGTTTGTGCAGTAGATTTTTTATAATCGAGTGAACCATTATCGATACCAATCGTACTACAACCGACCATGCTGAGGGCTGAAAGGGCAAGGGGTAAACCAAAACGTAGTTGCATAGTTGTTAAACTCTTCTTTAAATAATGCTCGCAGCTTTTAATGCATCACGCAGTGAAGCTCGATATTGTTCTGCTAATGGAGTAAGTGGTAAACGGATACCTGTACCAATTAATCCCATTTCATGAAGTGCCCATTTCACAGGAATTGGGTTTGATTCACAAAATAGAATTTCGTGTAAATTTGCAACTTGATCATTAATTGCTTTTGCTTGAGCTACATCACCCACTAAACCAGCGGCACACACTTGGCTCATTTGCTTTGGAGCGACGTTAGCGGTCACAGAAATATTACCTTTCGCACCATGCTCAATCAGTTGATATGCTGTTGCGTCATCACCTGAATAGACCACCATATCTTTGCCTTCAAGTGCTTTTAAAAGCTCAGCACCGCGAGGAACATCACCTGTTGCATCTTTAATCCCTACGATTTGAGGAATATCAGCAAGACGAACTACAGTTTCATTGCTCATATCAACGCCAGTACGGCCAGGTACGTTATAAAGAATTTGCGGTAAATCAACAGCTTCAGCAATTGCTTTGTAATGCTGATACAAGCCTTCTTGAGTCGGTTTGTTATAATATGGCGTTACTAAAAGTGCAGCATCTGCACCAAGCTCTTTAGCTTCTTTGGTAAGCTCAATCGCTTCATGCGTTGAGTTTGCGCCTGTGCCGGCAATAATTGGAATGCGTTTATTGGCTACACGAATGATTTCTTTGATCACTTGAGTGTGTTCAGCCATGCTTAAGGTCGAAGCTTCACCTGTTGTTCCCACGGCAACGATACTGTTTGTACCTTGTTCAATGTGCCATTCAACAAGCTTCTCGAGACCCTTCCAATCAACAGTTCCATCTTCAAACATTGGAGTGACGATTGCGACGATTGAGCCTTGAATTACCTGAGCTTGCTGAGTAGTCATTTTAAAACACGATCCTATTTTTCCATCCAGTGAAGGTTGAGAAGCGAAGTTTGGATGGGTATGTATTTTGATTTATATCACGATCCAATATGCCTGCATACTGGATAATGCGTATGCAAATTATGAACTAAGCTACCAATAAGAACAATATGAATTCACTTCAGTCAAAAAAAAGTTTAGTTAAAACAAGTAACTTTTTTTAAAAAAAGCAATTTTAAGACCTTATGGTTAGGCATTTAAATAACAGTGAAGATAGATGTTCGTCTATGAAAGTATTGCGGATAAAAATGAAAATTCGAACTAAAATCTGACCAATTTACCCTGAATTAATATCTTATATCACTTACATCAGATTTAAGATGTATGTATATAAAGGTGAATAAACTAATAATTTTTAAATTATGTGATTATTATAATTTATAAAACGTCTTAATTTTTTTACTTAAAGGTTAAATTATTCTAATACTTACAGATTTTATAATAGATTTTTCTGGGTTTTTTTTAAATAAAAAAAATAATTAATCGTTTTGAAGACTAGAATTTATTTTGGTTGGCAAGAGGTATGAAATTTAATCTTATTTTGATTACATTTTATTACACCATTTGATAACTCTCACTTTCATTGACTTACATAGATAATCGGGCATCGGACTCAAATGCTGATGAGTGAGGGAAGTTCAATGCAAGAATCAGTAAGTAACAAACATGCAATTTTGACGGTAGGTATCTGCTTCCTCATTGCAGTAATTGAAGGCTTAGATATTCAGGCTGCAGGTATTGCAGCTGCGGGTATTCGTGAACATTTTGGTTTAGATAGTTCACAATTAGGTGTGTTTTTTAGTGCTGGTATTTTAGGTCTGTTACCTGGGGCACTGGTAGGTGGGCGTATTGCGGACCGTATTGGTCGTAAAACAGTTTTAATTTGGTCTGTTGCTGTTTTCGCTGTATTCACTTTATGTACGGTATGGGTAAATAGTTTTAACAGTTTATTGGCTGTACGTTTCCTTGCAGGTGCAGGACTAGGTGCAGCAATGCCAATTCTCATCACTTTGGCTTCTGAAGCAGTAACCCCACAAAATCGTGGTCGTGCTGTAGGGCTAATGTACTGTGGTATGCCTGTCGGTGCTGCGATCTTATCTTTAATTGCAAGTACAGATTTCGGTGCTAATTGGAAAAATATTTTCTATCTTGGTGGTTTATTACCATTAATTGTTATACCAGTGATGATGAAATTCTTACCTGAATCTAAAGAATTTTTGAAAACGCAAAATAGAACTGAAGCTGAAATTGCAGAAGCTCCACAAGGTTCGTTTAAAGATTTGTTTAATTCACAGAATCTTCTTCGTACGATGTTCATCTGGTGTAGCTATTTCTTCACGCTCATGGTGGTTTACATCATGCTCAGCTGGTTACCTTCTCTATTCCAAGAATTAGGTTTTTCGAGAAAAGAAGGTGCGACAGCGCAATTCTACTTCATGGTAAGTGCTACTGTAGGTACTGTGATTTTAGGTGTATTAACTGACCGCTGGAAAAAAGCTTATGTGATCTTGTTAATGTACGGTGGTATTTTGGCTGGCCTTCTTGCGTTGAATGCAGCAAGCTCACTCACACAAATGTATTTGGCTTCAGCATTGGTTGGTGCTTTCGTGATTGGCTGTCAAGGTGTGCTTTACGCATTTGGTGGTATTGTGTACCCAACAGAAGTACGTGGTACAGGTGTTGGTGTTGCATCAGCAGTAGGTCGTATCGGTGCTATGCTTGGGCCAGCAATTGCAGGATCATTATTAACGGCTGGATTTGGTGCAGCAGGCGTAATCTCTGCAGCAATCCCTTGTATTATTATTTCTGCAATCTTCATGTTAATGTTGGTACGTCGTATCCAGAATTAAGACAAAAACATAGATTAAAGCCTGCTTGATGCAGGCTTTTTTTATAGAATTTTGATATCAAATTTTCAACTCAAGCAATTGTAGTTCTCTTGATCCTATGCAATAGTCCCTAACAATTTTAAAAATATTGGGAGCTGAAAAGGATGTTCCAACCACAACAAAGTGTACTTATCGTTGTTGATGTTCAGAATGGATTTACCCCTGGGGGAAATTTGGCGGTAGCAAATTCAGATCAAATTATTCCAACCATTAATTCACTTGCTCGGCATTTTGACAATGTTGTCCTTACCCAAGATTGGCATCCTCAAGACCATATTTCATTTTTTGAAAATCATCCTGGAAAGTCTGCTTATGAGACGATTGAATTAGCTTATGGTCGCCAGGTGTTATGGCCTTCACATTGTGTGCAGGGTACACATGATGCAGATTTTCATCCAGACTTGAATATATCCAAAGCGCAGTTGGTCATTCGTAAAGGTTTTCATCCGCATATTGATAGTTATTCTGCCTTTTTAGAAGCTGATCATCGAACATCGACTGGCTTAGCAGGATATCTGCATGAGCGTGGAATTCGTGATGTCTTCATTGTCGGGATTGCCACTGATTTTTGCGTGGCTTGGACAGCAATTGATGCTGCAAAATTAGGTTTTAATAGTTATGTCGTGTCAGATGCGACCAAAGGCATCGATTTAAATGGTTCTTTACAACATGCATGGCAAGAAATGCTTGCACAAGGTGTGAAACGAATTTACGCCAAAGAACTAATGACTCTCAGGCATTCAGCGCAGACCATTTAAAGGTCATGGTTCAAGATCATACGTCGTTAATCCAATAAGTGAACTTTTTAAATGAAAGCCATCAATCAATTCTTGCAGAAAACCTTTGCGCTGTGGGTACTCCTTTTTGCAGGAATTGCCATGTATATGCCAGAAGCTTTTATTTGGCTTAAGTCTTATATCACTTGGATGCTCGGGATTATCATGTTTGGCATGGGAATGACCATGTCATGGGAAGATTTTAAAAGTGTTCTCAGTCAGCCTAAGGCGGTTGCCATTGGGGTGGGTGCTCAATTTATAGTGATGCCATTATTGGCATGGGGCTTGTGCATAGCATTTCGATTACCCGCTGAAATTGCCATTGGCGTACTCCTTGTTGGATGTTGTCCCGGAGGTACAGCATCTAACGTCATTGCTTATATGGCAAAGGCAAATGTGGCTTTGTCCGTCGCGTGTACCTCAGTTTCAACGATGTTAGCACCTTTGCTGACACCATTGATTTTTTATCTCTTAGCGAGTCAGTGGATTGATATAGATGCGGTAGCAATGCTTGTATCGGTAATGCAAGTGATTTTGTTCCCTATCATTTTAGGGGTGATCGTGAGCGGTCTATTTAAGCAAAAAATAGATCAATATATTGAAATGATGCCTATGGTTTCAGTCATCGCGATTGTATTGATTGTGGCTGCGATTATTGCTGGAAGTAAAGTGCAAATTTTACAGTCAGGGTTACTGATCCTTGCTGTTGTAATTTTACATAATGGATTAGGATATTTTATAGGTTATTGGGCTGCAAAATTATTGCAGCTCAATCAAGCAGATGCTAAAGCAGTTTCGATAGAAGTAGGGATGCAAAATTCTGGCTTAGGCGTTGCTTTAGCTGCTGTTCATTTTGCGGCAACCCCCATTACAGCACTTCCAAGTGCAATTTTTAGTTTGTGGCACAATATTTCTGGACCCGTCTTGGCAAGTTATTGGGCGACGCGTGACAAAGCTCACCTTAAAAAACATGAATATGACGATGATGTGATTAAGTAGCTGATTTTATTTCATTAACTGATCTAGAAATTCTTTTTCAGTCATGATGTGAATACCATGTTGCTTTAAAAGCGCTGCTGTAACACCGTCCGCATTTATTTTTGACCCCGAAAAAGAGCCATCATAAATCTGACCAAAACCACATGATGGACTTTTAGCTTTCAAAATCGCATGAGTAATCCCATGTTTTTTCGCAAAAGCTAAGGTCTGTTTGGCACCTAAAATAAATGCTTCGGTAACATCTTTTCCCGAAAGATCAAATACTTTTGCATGGCCACTCAAAACATCGGAGCCTGTTCCTTTTTGAATTTCAGCAGGGGCTCTGGGAGTGCTAAGTCCTCCAGAAATTTCAGGGCAGATTACGACGGCCTGATCGGTATCAATCAGCGTTTTAATTTTTTCTTGAAGGCAATGTTGACCATCGTAGCGAACTGGATGTCCGACTAAACATGCACTGATAAGATATTTCATTTGATAAAAAAAAGACCGATAATTTTCATTATCGGTCTTTTTAAGTGTAGATCAAATTGAATTATTCAACCGTAACTGACTTAGCTAAGTTACGCGGCTGATCTACATCGGTACCACGTAGTACAGCGACATGATAGGACAAAAGCTGCACAGGAATACTGTATACGATTGGTGATAATAGTGCTGAAACGCTCGGAACTTGAACGACGTGTTGGCGCTCTTTTTCCTTAATGCCACTATTTTCATCTGCAAATACAAACAGCTCACCACCACGTGCTTGAACCTCTTCCATATTTGATTTGAGCTTATCAAGCATATCATCCTGAGGAGCAAGAATGACAACAGGCATATCATTATCAACTAAGGCCAATGGGCCGTGTTTTAACTCACCAGCTGCATAACCTTCAGCATGAATATATGAAATTTCTTTCAGTTTAAGCGCTCCTTCAAGCGCGATTGGGAACTGTGTTCCACGACCTAAAAATAGGCAATGTTGTTTTTCAACAAACAATTCAGATAGGCGTAAAATTTCTTTATCACATTGTAATGTGTCAAGAATCACTTTAGGTGTATGCCATAATCCAGTAATGATTTCTGTTACTTGTTCATTAGAAATCGTTTGTTTAACTTGACCGAACTTAAGCACGAGAAGCATCAGGGCAGCAAGTTGTGTGGTGAATGCTTTGGTCGACGCAACCCCAATTTCTGGACCCGCTAATGTCAATAAGCTGTAATCTGTTTCACGCACCATGGAAGATGTTGCAACGTTACAGATCGTCATCGTGGTGATATTAATATTTTTCGCTTTGGCACGTTTTTGTGTATCACGAAGAGCAGCCAATGTGTCGGCAGTTTCACCTGATTGAGAAATACACACATAAAGTGTATTGTTCACGATGACTGGAGTGCGATAGCGGAACTCACTTGCAATTTCAACTTGGCAAGGTACATCAATCAGTTGTTCAAACCAATATTTTGCGATCATGCCTGCATGGTAACTGGTACCGCAAGCGATGATTTGAACTTGCTGAATCTGAGAAAAATCTTCTACAGCATTTGCAAGAAAATCATCACGTAAGTGATCGGCATTTAAGGCTTGAGAGATGGTTTGCTTGATCGCTTCAGGTTGCTCATAAATTTCTTTCAGCATGTAATGCTTATATTCACCTTTTGAAGCATTACTCACTGTCGCATCAAGTTCTTTGACAGGGCGTTCAACGCGCTCACCTTGTACATAGACTTCAATCGTATCACGTGTTAAACGCGCAATATCACCTTCTTCAAGGTATATAAAACGATTGGTAATCGGTAATAGGGCCAATTGATCAGAACTGATAAAGTTCTCACCAATTCCCACACCGATCACGAGCGGTGAACCTTCACGAACAGTGATCAATTCATTTGGGTAATCTGTATGTACGATACCGAGTGCAAATGCACCTTTGAGTTGAGGCACAACTTGTTCAACGGCTTTAAGCAGGTTAGGAGCAGACTTCAGTGCATCATGAACTAAGTGTGCAACAACTTCAGTATCTGTTTGGGATGTAAACACATATCCTAATGCTTCAAGATCATCTTTAAGCTCTTGGTAATTTTCAATAATACCGTTATGTACCACAGCGACTTGACCAGAAATATGCGGATGTGCATTATTTTCTGTAGGTTTGCCATGAGTAGCCCAACGTGTATGTGCAATACCAAGCGCGCCAGTGATCGCTGCTTCTGAAACTGCTTCTTCAAGGTTGATAACTTTACCGACACGACGTTCACGTAAAACTTGACCTGCATTGATTAAAGCTAATCCCGCTGAGTCATAACCACGGTATTCAAGACGCTTTAAGCCTTCAATTAGAATATTCGTTATGCTTCGTTCTGCTACACCGCCGACGATACCACACATATTGTAATCCCCTTAATTCTTAATCTTTTGTGGACGTGGATAATTGTCTTTCACAAATTGTTTAGAGCGTTCTACCGCTAAACTATGATCATCCACATCACGAGTAATCGTCGATCCAGCACCAACTGTTGCGCCATTGCCAATTTTGACTGGCGCGACTAAAGAGCTGTTTGAACCTATAAAGGCTTGGTCACCAATGATCGTTTTAAACTTGTTGGCACCATCGTAATTACATGTGATCGTACCCGCGCCGATATTTGAACCTTCACCCACTTCGGCATCACCTAAGTAGGTAAAATGATTGGCTTTAGAGCCTAAACCAATGGTGGTGTTTTTCACTTCAACAAAATTGCCAATGTGTACTTCATTTGCCAATTTAGCACCAGGGCGCAAACGTGCGAATGGTCCAATTTGAGTCTGCTCACCCACAATGGCTGAATCAAATACGCTATACGGTTGAACTTTCGTGCCTGCAGCAATTTTGGAGTTTTTAATTACACATCCTGCACCGATTTCGACATTGTCACCAAGTTCACATTCGCCCTCGATAATGACATTGATATCGATACGCACATCTTGACCAACCTTGAGTGAACCTCGGAGATCGAAACGACTCGGATCGATCAAATGTACACCTTGCTGCATCAGTAATTTCGCTTGGTAGTTTTGGTATTCTCTTTCCAATGCTGCCAATTGCACACGATCATTTACACCTTCAACTTCGAAAGCTAAAGCAGGTTCAACTGAAGCAATTTCGAGTCCATCGTTAATAGCCATTGCTACGATATCTGTTAAATAGTATTCGCCTTGCGCATTATTATTATTCAGACGTGGCAACCACTCGTGCAATTTGGCATTGCTTACTGCATAAATGCCAGTATTAATTTCTTGAATTAAACGTTGCGCTTCAGAAGCATCTTTATGTTCAACAATGGCTTGGATTTTACCATTTTCTCTCACGATACGACCGTAACCTGAAGCATCGTCTAGTGTAAGTGTGACTAAGCCAATACCTTTAGATTGTGTTGCTTCAAGTAATTTTTGTAATGTATCGGCTGTAATACAAGGCACATCGCCGGATAAAATTAAAGAAATACCATCTTTGGGTAATACCGGTAAGGTCATTTGAACAGCGTGACCTGTACCAAGTTGTTCAGCTTGTTCAACCCAGTCAATATTTTCTGTCGAAAATGCTTGTTTAACTAGAGCGCCGCCGTGACCGAAAATAGTAATAATATTTTCAGCTTGTATTTTTTTTGCGGTTTCAATGACATGCCCTAAGAGTGGACGTCCTGCTAAAGGCTGTAATACTTTTGGTAGTTTTGAACGCATTCGCGTCCCTTTACCTGCAGCAAGAATAACAACTGTGGTTGACATACAACATCCTTTCTTTGGAGCTTGGCTTAAGCCATATCAATATAGAGATAAATTATAATACAAAGTGCTGCCCACAAACCTGCGATCAGGTCATCAAGCATAATGCCGAAACCACCGTCGACTTGACGATCAATGACGCGAATCGGCCAAGGTTTCCAAACATCAAAGAGACGGAAAAGTGCAAAACCAATAAAAAGCCATACCCAATTCATCAGACCTAGGTAGATTAAAGGGAGAAACGTGATCGATTGACCCGCAAATTCATCCCACACAATTCGTCCGTCATCATGGACGCGCATTATATCAGCGGCTCTTCCACAAATATATATCCCAATCAATGACATAACGATTATGGCAATCGTGCTATACAAAAAACCTATTGCCATGAAAGCAGGGATAAACAACAAGGCAAAAGCTGAACCAAAAGTACCAGGTGCTTTTGGCGCTAAACCAGAACCGAATCCAACGCCACAAAAAACAATGAAACGTTCAGACCAAGTCATCGTTTTAAAATTAATTGGTTGTTTTTGCAAAGTGCTGATATCCCTGTAATTCTAGTTTTTGTGGTTGTTGATGATGATAAAAATCTAATAGCTGAGTCTCTTTTACGACACCAATCACCGTGATCGGTGTATCGCAGTGTCGAGCTTTTAATTCATCCAAGGCAGGTGAAGGAATGGTAAAACACAATTCATAATCATCACCACCTGCTAAAGCCAATTGCCATTTTTGTTGATTGGGCAATGCTTGTAAGGCAGGACTAAGTGGAAGTTGATCTAAGTGTAGGTCGGCACCAACATGAGATGCTTTGAGAATATGTCCTAGATCTTGTGCTAAACCATCGGATACGTCAATCATACTATGCGCCAATCCTTTAAGCGCTTGACCGAGTTCACAACGTGGAGTGGGATAATCGAGACGTTTTTTTAAAGCATGATCGGGATATTTTAATCCGAATGCAGCATCACCGACAGTGCCGGATACACAGATTAAATCACCTGCTTGAGCACCAGAACGTGGCACGGCTTTTCCAATATCCACCCAGCCTAGAGCGGTAACTGATAATGTGAGATGTGGGCTTTGCGTTGTGTCGCCGCCAATTAAACTTACTCCAAATTGATCGCAACAATCATACAAACCCTGACTAAACCCTTTTAGCCAGTGATGATCAATTTGGGGTAGGCTCAATGCCAAGAGAATGCTTTGAGGTTTTGCACCCATGGCTGCAATGTCTGAAAGATTCACAGCTACAGATTTCCATCCAATCGCATGGGGATCTGTATCGATGGGGAAATGTCGACCAGCAACGAGGGTATCGGCACAAATGACCAATTGTTGCTGTGGAGGCGGGGTGAGCAGGGCTGAGTCATCACCGACACCTAGATCGACTGAAGAATAACTCGGTCGATTGAAATAGGTGTCAATAATAGAAAACTCAGCCATTTCAACAACAACTTATTTTGCTTGTTGCTTTTCTGCTTCACGTAGGCTTTGTGCCAAACGGTCTAATACACCATTGATGTATTTGTGACTATCTGCACCGCCGAAGTGTTTAGCCAATTCAATTGCTTCATCGAGAACGACGCGATATGGAATTTCAAGATGCTCTTTCAATTCATACGCGCCAAGACGCAAAGTAGCTAATTCAACGCCGTCCAGTGCCGAGATCTCACGATCTAGTACTGGAATTAATAACGCATCCAATGCTTCATGATTTGCAATCACTTGTGTGAGCAACTCGTGATAATAGCTGAGATCCACTTTATGCATGGCATTTTCAGCACGTGTACGTGCTTCAATTTCATGCACAGGGTTGTGGCTCATTTGCCATTCATAAATCCCTTGTACAGCAAAACGACGTGCTTTGCGTTTAGCTGCATAAGTAGCTTGGAGTGTCTGCGACATGCTTTAGATCGCCTTTAGCAAGTTAACCATTTCAATTGCAGTCAAGGCAGCTTCACCACCTTTATTACCTGCTTTTGTACCTGAACGCTCGATGGCTTGTTCAATGCTGTCTGTAGTCAATACGCCATTGATTACAGGTAAACCAGCTTCTAAACCAACAACACCAAGGCCTTTTGCACATTCACCAGCAACAAAGTCAAAGTGAGGAGTGCTACCGCGAATAACTGCACCAAGTGCAATTACCGCATCAAACTTACCAGAATTTGCGAGTTTTTTCGCCACAACCGGAAGTTCCCAAGCGCCTGGCGCGTGAACGACAGTGATATTATCGTCTTTAACACCATGTCGATGCAATGTATCAATTGCACCTTCTAATAAATGTTCAACAACAAAGCTGTTAAAACGACCAACTAGAATCGCGTAACGATCTTCGCTCGCGAGATGTAATAAACCTTCAATACGGCGAATCGCCATAGCAACCTCGATATTTAATAAGAGTTATGAATGAGAGCTCTGATCAGCTGTGATGTATTCGACCACTTCTAAATTAAAGCCAGACAATGCATTGAAGCGTAAAGGTGAGCTCAGGAGCTTCATTTTCTGTACGCCTAAATCACGTAAAATTTGTGCACCCACACCAATAGTTTGGTATTGCTGAGATAAGGCAGCATTTGACTTGGCTGGTTTTGGCGCAGTTAATGCTTCTAATGCTGGACCTAAATCAGACGGCTGACGTTGTCCAATCCATACCAAGACACCACGATCGCTTTGAGCAATTTCTTTTAAAGCACGATCTAAGTTCCAAGCTGCTTCACCATCTTGCTTATTAAGTTTTAATAAGTCTCGCGCTGGATTGAAGCCATGAACGCGAACAGTCGTCACACCTTCTTCAGGTTGACCTTTAACCAATGCCAAATGAATATCAGGATTCCCGACTTCACGATAACGGTAAAGATCAAAAGTACCATACTCGGTATCGAGTTTTTGTTGATCCAAACGCTCTACCGTTTGTTCATTGGTCATGCGGTAGTGAATAAGATCAGCAATTGTACCAATTTTTAGACCGTGTTTTTCAGCAAAAATTTCAAGGTCAGCACGACGGGCCATAGTCCCGTCTTCATTGATAATTTCACAAATCACAGACGCAGGTTCAAGACCTGCAAGACGAGCTAAATCACAACCTGCTTCGGTATGACCTGCACGATGGAGCACACCACCTGGTTGTGCCATGAGTGGGAAAATATGGCCTGGTTGAACGATATCTGCTGGTTTTGCATGTGCCGCAACTGCTGTTTGAATCGTGTGCGCACGTTCTGCTGGAGAAATACCTGTAGAAATGCCATTTGCAGCTTCAATAGAAAGCGTGAAGTTTGTCCCGTGTTGAGCGCCATTCGCATCAACCATTAACGGTAAATTTAATTGTTTGCAGCGTTCACGACTTAACGTTAAGCAAACCAAGCCACGAGCATGCGTGATCATGAAATTAATGTCTTCAGGTCGTACGTGCGTTGCAGCAATAACGAGGTCGCCTTCATTTTCACGATCTTCATCATCCATCAGGATGACCATTTTTCCTGCACGGATATCTGCTACAAGTTCTTCTACAGTATTGAGCGACATCAACCTTCACCTTTTTGTTATGTCATTCTGACATTTGAATAAATTTGTTGCGCCATAGTCTAACGCTTTTTTAGTCAGTTTGCCTATGGTTATGACTGTACCATTCAACACAGTCAAACATACACCTTCATAGCACATTGAAAAGAGAGATAAAATTACCAAAAGAGCAATTTTGTATACAAACTAGACGCTTAGTCTAACTTTTCACGACTGTGAGCTTTTAAAAAGAAAAACCAGATTTAACTTAGCATCAAATCTGGTTTACTTATTAAAATTTAATCTAATTAAGAGCTGATTGTACGATCCGTCGAGGAGCTTTGGGCTTTGCCTTTCAAAATCTCAGTACGGATATTTTGTGCGAGTTCGGCACAGGCTTCGTTCATACCATTAATCATGAAAGCGTGACGTGTTAACACACTGGTTGGATTCGGCATCGGAACCAATTGATAGCATTCACCAATATGCTTTAACTGATCGTGGGTCAAATATAGCGCCATTTCTTTCGCAATCAGGTGATGTGTGAGTCTTTCCGCAGCTTGTACTGAATCGAGTTGCATTGCCTCCACTGGGGCGGTTACAGCACAGCGCGTTTGTAATACGAACCGTTTATCCTCACGGTAACGTTTATAGAGTACTTCTGACAATAATTGAAACACCGAACCAATCATTAAGATGCAAGCAATCGAGTTATTCTTGAGTGAAGAAATACTGATGACAGCGCCTTGTTGATCAAAACTACGATTCACAACGATATCATCAACATTCAAATGATAATGCGCTGTACACAGTTCGATACTCTTATTTAAGAAAATTTGACATAAATTAAAATAAGGTAAAGAGACAGATTTGTTGACCGTATTAATTAATTGTTTCGGATCATAAAATTGGATATTCAGTGATAAAGCATCCTGATTTAACTGCAGAGTCGGTACTTTTGGCGTAATTGCAGCTTGTTCTTTATTTTGCTCTGGCGTATGAGGTTGTTTAGGCTGACTCTTTTCCAGTTCTAATGCTTCAGTGAGCAGCTTGATCTCATGACGTAAACGGGACTCATTATTTAATCTCGCAAGATATTCGCTACGCGTAGGGCGAGCAATGGCACGATAAGCCAACCATAATAAGCCATGAATAAAGAGTGAAGAGAGGATTGCCAGCCATTGTGTTCTTAATATTTCACCGATACTTGGTTTAACCAATGTGATTTCCACACTGCCAATTTTCTTTTCATTTTGTAGTGCATCTCGAACGAAGATTTCACCCTGACGCGTCTTAGACAAGCCTGCAGTTGCGAGAACTTGATCTCCTGTGCCAAGAATACGTATATATGCAACACTTGGATTCGTTGCATAGCGGTTGGCTAATAATGCAAGAGATACAGTATTGGCAGGTTCAAGTTCAGTTAAGCTATCTGCGACCAGTTGAGTCGTCATTAGCAAACCTTGGCTTGCACGGTTTTCATTTAATTGATGTGTCGTTGCAATAACCAATAAAAAGGTATGCAAGGCAAAACTTACAATCAGCAGGCTAGCAAATAGCCCTTGTCTAGGCGCATTCAACGTAAACTTCCAAAGAAAATTAATTCAATTTCGATTATGATTCTTACAATATTCGTAGCTCAGACCCGAGTCAATTCATGCGAGAAATCATTCTTATTTCATTTTTAGGACCTGACCAACCGAATCAGTTTACTCGATTGATGCAGGTGTTGTCCGTACATTCTTTGCAAATTTTAGATGTAGGACAAGCAGTTATCCATAACCAATTGACTCTCGGCATCGTGGTTGCTTCCGAAGACCAGACAGCAACGGCTTTGGCCATGAAAGATATTCTGATTTTAGCACACGATATTGGTCTTACTGTGCGCTTTAAACCGATCGATTCAGAAGATTATGAGCAATGGGTGAAAGAGGGTGGACGTACACGATATATCGTGACGGCATTGGCACCTGAACTTACCGCAGCACATTTGCAAGCAGTGACTAATATTGTTTCAAGTCAAGGGTTTAATATTGAAACAGTCACTCGTTTGTCTGGTCGCCCAACGTTGAATCATTTTGAAAATGAACCAAAACGTGCTTGTGTGCAATTTGGTTTGAGCGGTCAGATGTTAGATGCTGCAGCGATGCGAGCGGCATGTTTAAGTTTATCAAATGACCTTAGTGTCGATGTTGCAGTACAAGAAGACACGCCGTACCGTCGTAATCGTCGTTTAGTTTGCTTTGATATGGATTCAACGCTGATCGAACAAGAAGTGATTGATGAGCTTGCAATTGAA
Source organism: Acinetobacter sp. YH16032 (assembly GCF_013417345.1). Lineage (NCBI taxonomy): Bacteria > Pseudomonadati > Pseudomonadota > Gammaproteobacteria > Moraxellales > Moraxellaceae > Acinetobacter > Acinetobacter sp. YH16032. The sequence continues at coordinate 42,094 of NZ_VPEE01000012.1, forward strand.
GCAGGTGTCGGTGCACAAGTCGCAGAAATTACTGAGCGTGCTATGCAAGGTGAGCTGGACTTTCAGAGCAGTTTCCGTGCGCGTGTGGCGCTACTGAAAGGTATGGATGCTTCTGTATTGCCTAAAATTGCAGAACGTTTAACGATTACTGAAGGTGCAGAACGTCTTATTTCAACCCTGAAATCTTTGGGTTATCGTACGGCTATTTTATCTGGTGGCTTCCAATACTTCGCTGAATATTTACAAGAAAAACTTGGGATTGATGAAGTTCATGCCAATATCTTGGATGTTCAAGATGGGCAGGTCACTGGCGAAGTTAAAGGGCATATTGTGGATGGCGCTCGTAAAGCATTTTTATTAGGCCAAATTGCGGATGAAATGGGCATTTCACTTGAGCAAACGATTGCAGTAGGTGATGGTGCGAATGATTTGCCAATGCTCTCTATAGCGGGCTTGGGCGTTGCATTCCGTGCTAAACCATTGGTGCGTCAAAATGCAAATCAAGCCATCTCAAGTGTTGGTTTGGATGGTGTTCTGTACCTGTTAGGTGTACATGATAAAGATTTAAGTCGAGCTTAAAATCAAAAAAAGCTTATTAAAAAGGCGACCAAATGGTCGCTTTTTTTTATCTAAGTGAATCATTCTTAGACAAATTTTAATCAGTTAAGTTCAGACGAAAAAACAGATGGTTATCATCGAAAAAAAGATGTTTCGACAAAAAATTACGAGGTATTTTTTTGTAATGACACGCCAAGTTTGACTGATTCTGACTCTATGAAAAATGTCTAATCTTAAAAAATGTAATGACAAAAGAATGTTGCGACAATATGTGTCGCTTACAAAAGCATCAGGTCTTTTTTTCTGAAAAAAACTCACCATAATGCTTTCATAGACGCCAACAAGACCATTGAAGAAAGTGAAGCGTTATTTAATTTGTTGTGAAACACCATTAGGCAGTATTTGAAACATCTAAATTTTGACGGAGATTTTTATGGTCACTTTAACTTTTGCAACGATACTCGGATTTGCTTTGATCGCTGTAGCATTGGCGGCCGTATTCTTTTCACCTTATCGTCATTGGCTAGGGTTTATGTTAGCAGGTATGGTCTTCTGGGGTTTACTTGAAGGTATTCGTTATAGTGTTCAACACGTCTTTGACATGTCCTTGGCATATAGTTATTTAACAGCGATTAGCTTAGCTATGGTGGCTTTAACGGCTTTCTTACTTCGCGAAGATAGTCGTGCGCAAAAGGCTTTAGAAAATCGTCGTTATATTGAACATACTCCTGTATATGAGGACGATTAAATCCAGCTCATGACAGATGAGATGTAGACCAAAACTGCGTAGTAACAATTTTATATTTAAAGGTGTATCAAAATGATATACCTTTTTTTTGCCTATACGTTTTGTTAAACAAAGCTGCATTTCCTTACTTATAAGATATGCTAGGATGAATCAATTATTTTTGATATTAAAAAAACGGACTTAAATTGTCATGAAACTATCTTCAATACCTGTTGTGAAATTACCTATCGTTGATGCAAGCACAGATCCACTAGACCTTTTAGTGTTAGGTTTGGCGTTGCGTATGAAACAATTGTCACGTACGAGTCCAAAATTTATTGAGTTAATTCATGATCGTCAGTTCCGTATTCAAATTGGTACAGATCTAGGTGTTGCACGTCAGATTTTAGTCAACAATGGTCAGATTGATTCTGTTTCAGGTGATGCAGAGAAAGCAGATTTCGTACTTCAGTTTGCTGATAGCGAGCAAGGTGTTAAAACCCTGATGAAAGGTGATCCAACTGCATTCATGACGGGTATGCAAAATGGCAGTATTAAAATGGAAGGTGATTTCAGCTTATTGGTATGGTTTAACCAAGTCGCTAAATTAATTCCACCAAAAATTCCTAAACCTGTAAAAGAAAAAATACAATTTGCTCGACAATTTATTAAAGAAAAGACGGGTAAGTAATACAGCACCTATACGGACTTTTCTCGTTTTGATTCTAGAGATAAAAAAGCCCTCATCAGAGGGCTTTTCTAGTCATTCAACTTCAAGATTAAAGGTTACCGGACCATCATTGATGAGATGCACTTTCATATCCGCTGCAAAGATTCCTGTTTGTACATGTTCAAACTGAGATTTTGCGTATTCAACTAACTGTTCATACAGTTCTTTTGCTTCGAGAGGCGGCATTGCAGGGCCGAAGTCAGGACGCAAACCTTTTTGGGTTTGTGCCATCAGGGTAAATTGCGAGACTAATAATAATCCGCCTCCTGCTTGGCTAAGATTCCAACCCATTTTTCCTTGGTCATCATCAAAAAAACGGTATTTTAAAATCTTATCGATGAGCTTCTTACCTTTTTCAAAGTTATCTTCTTTGCCAATACCAATAAAAACTAAAATCCCTTTTTCGATTTGACCAGTAATCTCACCATCCACAACGACTTTCGCTTCAAGGACGCGTTGGAGTAAAGCACGCATAATTCAACCAAGTTTGATGTTTTTTAATTCAAATGAATTGTATCAAATTGGAAAAAAGAAAAGGGATAAAGTCGTCATCTATCTTCATAAGTCATTGATAAAAAATAATTAATCGGAGTATATAATTTTGATCTAATAAAGCGATTGAAATAATAAAAATTAACCTTTTTACCAATTTTGTTAAAGAAGGTAATTTACGCCTGCAGGAAAGGTAAATTTGAGAGAGAAAACGATGTTTAAGCGTTCAATGTTGGTTGCAATGCTTGCAACTGCGACAGCAGCATCAGCTGCACCATTAACAAAAGATAACGGCGCACCAGTGGGTGATAACCAAAATTCAATCACTGCAGGTCCAAATGGTTCTGTATTATTACAAGATGTACAGTTGATTCAAAAACTTCAACGTTTCGGTCGTGAGCGTATCCCTGAGCGTGTTGTACACGCACGTGGTACGGGAGCTTATGGTGAATTCGTTGCAACTAAAGATTTATCAGATCTTACTATTGCTTCACTTTTCAAAGCAGGTACGAAAACTCCAGTATTCTTACGCTTCTCTACAGTAATTCATGGTAAGCATTCTCCAGAAACTTTACGTGACCCACATGGCTTCGCAATTAAGTTTTATACTCAAGAAGGTAACTGGGATTTAGTTGGTAACCAAACGCCTGTATTCTTCATTCGTGATGCGATTAAGTTCCCAGACTTCATCCACGCAATGAAACCAAGCCCAATTGACAACGTTCAAGACGCTAATCGCGTATTTGACTTCTTGTCTAGCCAGCCATGGGCAACAAATATGTTGACTTATGTATATGGTAACCAAGGTGTTCCTACGAGCTACCGTGAACAAGACGGTTTCGGTGTACATGCATTTAAATTGTACAACGACAAAGGCGAATATAAATACGTTAAATTTAACTTCCGTTCTAAGCAAGGTGTTAAAGGTCTAAACGTTAAAGAAGCTGCTGAATTACAAGGCAAAGACTTTAACCACTTAACGAATGATCTTTATAAGAACATCAATGCGGGCAATTTCCCGAAATGGGATCTTTATATCCAAGTGTTGGATCCTAAAGATTTGAATAGCTTCGATTTCGATCCACTTGATCCAACTAAAATCTGGCCTACTGATTTAGTACCAGAAACAAAAGTGGGTACTTTGACATTAAATCGTATGCCGAAGAATTTCTTCCAAGAAACGGAACAAGTTGCTTTAGCACCAGGTAATTTAGTACCAGGTATCGAGCCATCAGAAGACCGCTTACTTCAAGGTCGTATCTTCTCTTACTCTGATACACAAATGTACCGTTTAGGTGCAAATCACCAACAAATTCCAGTAAACCGTCCATTGGTAAATGTGAACAACAATAACCAAGATGGTTATATGAATGTTGGTGCTACGACATCTAATGTGAATTACGAACCAAGTCGTATTGAACCAAAACCATCTACAGCGAAAGCTCGTGCTGTTGAAACTCCACTTTCTGGTACGGTTCAGCAACGTGGTGTGAAAGAGCAAAACTTTAAGCAAGCGGGTGATTTATACCGTTCATACTCTGCTAAAGAGAAATCTGACCTCATTATGAACTTAGCAGCTGATCTTGGTAACGTAAAAGATTCAGAAACTAAACACATCATGTTGTCTTATTTCTATAAAGCAGATGCGGATTATGGCACACGTATGACTAAAGCTGTAAACGGTAACTTAGCGACTGTTAAAGCGAAAGCGGCAGCTTTAAAAGACTAATCAAGATTAGTCCTTGAATTGGTGATTAGGGTCTAAGGTGTCACCTCAAAAAAGTCCTGTAAAACTCAATTCCTTTCCTGCAACCCTAGGGGAGTTTTACAGGCACTCGTTATCGAATTTAAACTCAGGTGAGGGAAGAATGAAAAATATTGTATATAGTTTATTAATCGCTTTACTGAGTTTAAGTTCAGTAATGCTTCACGCTCAAACGACGTCTGTCAGTAGCTCACAACAATCAGATCAGAAAGAAGTGATTGACTTATTTTTTGCAGCAGCGAAAACAGGAAACAAAGAAGTTATTCATGAATTTTTGAAACATGGGTTTCCAGTCAATATTAAAAACCATGCTGGTTTTACACCATTAATGATGGCGACCTACTATGGTCATCAAGATATTGTAACGACTCTATTGGAAAACGGCGCAGACCGCTGTGCTCGTGATAATAAGGGTAATACAGCTTTGATGGGTGCTATCTTTAAGCTTGAATGGTCGATTGCCAAACAATTACGCCAGGTCGATTGTGATGCTCAAGCAAAACAGACAGGACACAAGACCACAGAAGAATTCGCAAAAGTTATTGGGCAAGATAAAGCATTGAAAGCTTTGACTGAGTCATATAGTCAAGACAATGCAAAAAAATAATCAGTTTAAGTTTTAGTAATTAGTCGAATAATCTTCGACAATTACTAAAACGAGCTATGAATCGCAACAAAATGTGCTTTAATGCAATAAGTTGCTAAAAACTGAAAAATAATATGTCTGCCATTATTCAATCCTTACTTGATACTGACTTGTATAAATTCACGATGCTACAAGTGGTATTACATCAATTTCCTCAAACGGATAGTGTCTATCAATTTCGTTGTCGTAACCTTGAAGATACAGCCTATCCACTCGTGGATATATTAGAGGAACTGAACGAACAGTTAGATTTACTGTGTCAGCTCAAATTTAAAGAAGATGAATTACAATATTTAAGAAGTTTGCGCTTTATTAAAAGTGATTTTGTAGACTATTTAGAATTATTTCAACTTAAGCGCCGCTTTATTAAAGCCAGTATCGATGATCAAGGCCGTTTAGATATCCGTATCGAAGGACCTATGGTTCAAGCAATGATGTTTGAAATTTTCGTGCTTGCAATCGTCAATGAACTCTATTTTCGTCGTATTCGCGATGAGCAGGTATTGGCAGAAGGAGAGCGCCGTCTTAAAGCTAAAATTGAATTGTTGAAACACTATGAAAGTAGTCAACAACCGAATGATCCACCATTTCTTGTTTCCGATTTTGGAACACGCCGTCGCTATAGTTTTGACTGGCAGAAACATGTGGTGGAAGAGTTTAATAAGGCTGCACCACATATTTTTCGTGGCACAAGTAATGTTTTATTGGCAAAGCAGTTGGGTATTACACCCATTGGTACGATGGCGCATGAATTTTTACAAGCTTTCCAAGCACTTGATGTTCGCTTACGTGATTTCCAAAAAGCTGCACTTGAAACTTGGGTGCAGGAATATCGCGGAGATTTAGGCATTGCACTGACAGATGTTGTTGGTATGGATGCATTCCTAAGAGACTTTGATTTGTATTTTGCCAAATTGTTTGATGGTCTACGACATGACAGTGGTGATCCATATGAGTGGGGCGATAAAGCCTACGCACATTATAAAAAATTAAAAATTGACAGCAAAACTAAAATGCTCACTTTCAGTGATGGTCTAAACTTAGAGAAGGCATGGGATTTGCATCAATATTTTAAAGATCGTTTCCAAGTCAGTTTCGGGATTGGTACTAACCTCACCAATGATATGGGACAAACTGCTTTGAATATTGTTTTAAAGTTAGTCGAATGCAATGGTCAATCGGTAGCTAAACTCTCTGATAGTCCAGGAAAAACGATGACTGATAATGATACCTTCCTCGCATATTTGCGTCAGGTATTTGATGTTGAGTCTCCTTAATCATAATTTCCCTTTTCTGATTTTTTGCTAATACCATGCAAAAAATCAGAATAATTTTGAAAAAGTCTTGTGCTAAGATTTGAACAAGGCCAATAGAACTATTCAATAAATATGACCACTAACGCTTTTGATTTCGGTCTGCTCATTGAAGCAGAACAACTTGTTCCTCATTTAGGAAGTGAAAAGTTACGTATTGTTGATTTGACCCGAAGTTCGGTCTATGAGCAATTACATATTCCGCATGCTATACATCTGAAGCCAAAATTTTTAGTGCGCCAAGAGGAACAAACTACGGGTTTATTGCCTGATGATGAAGGGCTTCAGCAGCTAGTCCAGATATTAAACATATCACCTGAGCATCATGTCGTGGTCTATGATGATGAAGGTGGGGCATGGGCTGGTCGACTGATCTGGAATTTACACTGTATGGGTTTTTATAACACCAGTTTATTAAATGGTGGTATTCATGCATGGTTAGGCGCCAACTATCCTACTTCTTCAGAAGTTGAAGAGGTTCAGCCAGTCACATGTCTTTTTCAAGTTAAGACATCCAATGTTGATCAACACCGTATTGATTATTCAACTTTAATAAAAAAAATTGAAAATAAAACTTGCCAAGTATGGGACTGCCGAACGGCTGAGGAGTATACCGGGCAACGTCTCGCGGCACGTCGTGGTGGACATATTCCAACGGCTAGACATTTTGAGTGGAGTACTGCACTTAATCGTCAAAATCATTTAAAATTGCACCCCTTAGAACGCACGCAACAACGTTTAGAACAATTGGGCTTTCAATTTGATCAGCCAGTCGTCGTATATTGTCAGTCTCATCACCGTTCAGGTTTAGCTTACATTATTGGTCGATTACTGGGTTGGGATATCCAAGCTTATGATGGTGCGTGGAGCGAGTGGGGCAACCGCCTCGACAGTCCAATCATTACTGGAGAGTCACCTGAGTGAGTCTGACAAATTTAAAAAAGAAACTATTTATTCAAGCGCAGCAAATCGTCCCGCAACAAAAACTCAGCCGTTTGGTGGGTAAAGTCGCAGCCAGTGAAAACCCAGTATTAAAGAATGTTGTCATTCAAGCATTTAAAGCAAAATATGGCATTGATATGTCAATTGCTGAGCAACAAAATGCTTTGAAATTTAAATCCTTTAATGAGTTTTTCACTCGCTCTTTGAAAACAGGCGTTCGTTCAATTGATTCTAATCCTAGAAGTGTCGTGTCACCTGCAGACGGTGCAATTTCACAATTAGGTAAAATCAATGAGGGCGATATTTTTCAGGCAAAAGGTCAAAGCTTTTCAGTTGAAAAGTTAATTGGTGATCCTCAATTGGCAGCACCATTCAAAAATGGTGAATTTGCAACCGTGTACTTATCACCGCGTGATTATCATCGTGTGCATATGCCTTATTCTGGCACATTGACTGAAACTTTATATATTCCAGGTGAATTATTTTCAGTCAACCAAACTACAGCTGAAAATATTCCGGGTTTGTTTGCACGTAATGAACGAATGGTATGTTTATTCGATACTGATGTTGGTCGTATGGCTGTTGTTTTAGTTGGTGCAATGATTGTTGCTGGAATTGAAACTGTTGCGACAGGTAAAGTAAAACCAACAGGTCGCTTAGAGCTGAACCATCATGCGATGAAACTTGAAAAAGGTGATGAGCTCGGACGTTTTTATTTGGGTTCAACTGCTGTAGTTTTGTTTGAGAAAGATAAAATGCAATGGGACCAAGCATTCAAGGCGAACTCAACTGTAGTAATGGGTGAAGCGTTGGGTCATCTTATTTGAGTATATCTTCTGAATAAAAAAAAGCGCCTAAGGCGCTTTTTTTTTATTCGTGTATTTTATACAAGCGTTCTTTGGGAAACACGGCAATAAATGTAGAGCCTTCGTTTTCTTTCGACTCGATTTCAATATGTGCGCCATGTTGCATAAGTACGTGCTTAACGATGGCAAGGCCTAAACCAGTACCACCTGTTTGACGACTGCGTGCACTATCCACACGATAAAAACGCTCAGTTAAACGCGGTAAGTGTTTTGGATCAATTCCAATACCAGTATCCTGAACAGAAAAATAGCCACGTTCCCCATCATCATGCCAGCCGATGGTAATGGTGCCACCTTTCGGGGTGTACTTTATGGCATTGGTAATTAAGTTACTAAACGCACTCGCCAATTCCATATCTGAACCAATTAAGTCACAGTGGCTGTCTATATCAAGGTTAAGTGTATGACCATAATCAATATTGTAAGCTTGCGCGTCATCGAACAGATGGTTCATTAAACTTGGCATTTCGATAATTTGATTTTTCGCAATTTGTTTTTCATTTTCTAAACGAGACAAAAGCAAAAGATCATTGACCAATGCATTCATGCGTTTAGTTTGCGATTGCATTTGTTCAAAGGCACGTTTCCAACGCGGATTGATATCTTCTTGATCTGTGAATGTTTCGATATACCCACTTAACACTGTGAGTGGTGTTCTTAATTCATGTGAAATATTGTCAACAAAATCTGAACGCATTTGCTCGAGATTTTTCATACGGGTAATGTCGTGCGCAACTAAGAGGCGACTTTCATTGCCAAAGCGAGTCAGTTTGATTTGCGCGTACTTATTATCATGGTTCACCAATTTAATTTTTACACCATCTGGTGCTTGATGGGTATTATGAAAATATTCAATAAAATCTGGCTGGCGAATAATCGTGAGCAGGTTACGGCCACGATCAACAGCTTGAATCCCAAATAGTTTTTCCGCAGCAGGATTCCACCATTCGATTTGATGGGAATCATCCGTAAGAATAATCGCTTCTGATAAAGCTACGAGAGAAGATTGAGTTCGATCGATCAGTCCAACCATTTCAGACTGAACAATACGTTCTTGGCGTTGAGCCCGATATACATTGAACAGTAATGCCCCCCAGATTCCATTTAAATTTGGTGGTACATCGTAAGGACGATTCGAAATCCAATCATTGACTAAATATAATGAGCGTAATTGGATACCAAAAAATATGAGACAGGCAATGCCTAAGCATATCCAAAGATAGCCAATCCCTAACCCGATACAGCCCGCAATAATCAGTAGAAATACCAGTAAACGTAAGTCTTGCTTGGCAAAAGTCCATAAACTGCTATATAGAAACTTTTGATGTTCACGTGCCAATTCTGGGACGGGGTAGGGTTCGTACATAAAATCTAAATTAACCTAAAGCAACATCAGCTCGTGTTGAAAAACGATAGCCAGTACCACGCACAGTTTGAACATAACGGTCTGCACCATAAGGTTCGAGCACCTTACGTAAGCGACGGATATGGACGTCGATGGTTCTGTCTTCAATATACACATTTCCACCCCATACCTGATCAAGTAATTGAGCACGGGTATAGGCACGTTCTGGATGAGTCATAAAGAATGCCAATAGACGATATTCTGTTGGCCCCATATCAAGAATATTTTGATTATAGCTGACACGTTGGCTTACTGGGTCAAGAATTAAGCCATTTGCATCAATGGTTTTTTCGCCATTTAACGCATTTGCACGTCTTAACACCGCTTTAATACGGGATACCAACTCACGTGTTGAAAATGGTTTCGTCATATAGTCATCTGCTCCAGCATCAAGACCTTGAACTTTATGGTCTTCTTCGCCACGCGCAGTCAACATAATGACTGGAATTTCTGAAAGTGTTTCATCACGCTTAAGGCGACGACACAAATCTACGCCACTCACGCCACCCGGTAACATCCAGTCGAGTAGGATAAGCGCTGGACGTTGATCAACAATCATTTGATGTGCTTGTTTCGCATCTTCTGCTTCCAAGCATTGAAAGCCTGCCATATCTAAAGAAGTATGGATCATTTCCCGAATTGGGAGCTCGTCGTCGACAATTAAAATGTAGTCATCTTTCACAACGCAATATCCTATGATGAACGGTGAACCGTTTTATATTTATGACAGGCTTATTACAAAGATTAATTATGACAGTATCATTGCAAGATGGAAATCGAAGTTAAATATAGCAATGTTTTGTGACAATTAGGCTGATATTTTGTCTCATTGATATTTATTAATTTGAAATTAAATCAATATCTTAAATTTACTTACGATTTGTCACAATTTCTTCATCTTAATTTGATGCTACTTTTTCATTAGATCATTCAATAGGGCGAGAAAAACGGTTTTACATGCCTGAACGACCTCAGCACGTGGAAGTTTAAAACCACCTACTACCCAGCGAACAGCAACTTGAGTGACATAGCCATTTAGACCAGTTGCAATCAAGGAGATCTCTTTTTCAGTGAGATGGGTATGTGGCATCATTAATGTGACAAAGGCATGAATCATTCGGTCGAAACGGCCCATTGTTTCTTGAATGGTTGCATGATTATGAAGTTCTTGGACGAGCATTGCATCAATATAAATAATCCGAGCGGTACGCGGATCATCTTCTAAAAAACTAAAGAACGCATTTAGACCTGCATCAATCATGTTTAGAGGCTCAGGAGAGGCTTTCATAATAGCTTGCATTAATGTTTGTTGAAGCTTCTCAATCAGTTCTAAAAAGATCGTTTGGAATAAGTTTTCACTTTTCTTAAAAGATTCATAAAAGTAACGTTCAGTTAATTTCGCTTGTGTGCAAATATCTTTAACGGTTACTGAGAAAAAACCATGAGCTCCATATGCTTCAATACCCGCTTCAATAAGTTTCTCACGGCGTGCTTGTTTGCGTTCAGTTAAGGACATCCCTTTAAATTGACGCTCTTTTGCGGGAGGCTTTTCAATCGCTTGCTCGTGTTCTGATGGAGTGAGGTTCTCTGGGTTCATAGCAATTCGAGTCTTTTTATAAAAGTGTTATGCTGCGGTCAGTATAGAGTACTGATCAGCTAAAGATACTAAATTGGCCTATAGTAACAATAAAAATGGTCGATAGTTACATTGACAATAATAATTGTCAAAATTATAGTGAACATGAATGACCCAGATCAACGCTGTGGTGCATAAAAATCAAAAAAAGGATTCACAATGAAAAATTTTAAAAACAAAGTGGCTGCAATCACAGGTGCAGGTTCTGGTATTGGTCAACAACTTGCGGTGTTACTGGCTAAGCAAGGTTGTCATTTGTCTTTAAGTGACGTAAATGAAAAGGGCTTAGCAGAAACAGTTGAACTGACGAAGAATGCAAATGTACGAGTCACAACCAAAAAAGTAGATGTTGCGAATCGTGACGAAGTTAAAGCATGGGCGGCTGAAACTGTACAGAATCATGGTTCAGTGAACATGATTTTCAACAATGCTGGGGTGGCATTGGGTTCGACCGTTGAAGGTGCAACATACGAAGAGTTGGAATGGATTGTTAATATTAACTTCTGGGGTGTCGTATACGGCACCAAAGAATTCTTACCATATATTAAGAAAACAGGTGATGGACACATTATCAACATTTCAAGTCTATTCGGTTTAACTGCGCAACCCACTCAGTCTGCTTATAATGCAACTAAATTTGCTGTACGTGGTTTCACTGAATCTCTTCGTCAAGAGCTAGATATTGAAAATGTGGGTGTGAGCGCGCTTTGCGTACATCCAGGTGGCATTCGTACCAATATTGCGAAAGCTGCAAAAATGAATGACAGTTTAAAATCTTTGGGCATGAATCCACAGAAATCTGCACAGACATTTGATAAATTATTACGTTGTCCACCTGAAGAAGCAGCGCGTCAAATTCTAGAAGCAGTGCAAAAAGATCGCCGTCGTTTACTGATTGGTAACGATGCGAAAGTGATTGATTTAATGCAACGTGTGATGCCAACGGGCTATCAAAAAGTGACTGCATTTGCGACTAAAATGAGTAAACGTTTCGATTCTAAATAATCGTTAAAAAAACCCGCGTCATGCGGGTTTTTTATTTTCTTGATTTTTAATTTAAATCAGTACTTGAACAGTTTTCTTTTTCCAAACAAATTGATAATACAAACCTTGCATCACACATAAGCAAACGAAAGCCAAAGCATAAGCGTACCAGATTCCCGCCAGCCCCCACCATGCGCTAAATAGATAAGCTGCTGGGAGTTCAATACAGAGTATGGCTACAATATTGATGATCATTGGCATAGTCACAGTGCCACTTGCACGCATAATTGAGGCGAAAATAGCACTCGCGCCAAAAAATAAAATTGACCACAGCACAATAAACAATAATTGTTGCCCGAGTATCACAACTTTTTCATCTGTAATAAATAATGCCATGAGATATTTTGAGAACAAATAAGCCAAGATTACGAGCCCGCCTGTAAAGACAAAATTCATGCCCAGTGCTGTTTTAGTTACACGTGATAAAGAATCGGCTTTACCAGCACCAATCGCTTGAGCCCCAAAAATAGAAGTGGCAATTGCGATAGACAGAGCAGGGAATTGGATATAGTTCAAAACCTGATTGACTGCGCCATAAGCAGCTGTTGCTTCTGAACCATAGCGATTGACCAAACCGACAATGACTAAACCTGCCACAGAAGTCGTGACCATTTGAATGCCTGTAGGAACACCAAGCCTGAGAATAATTTTGCTCAGTTCAGGATTGTGGCGTACATGTTTACACATTGCTAAATCTGGACGTAATGGATGATTTTTTTTATTTAAATAAACGTACAGAAAAATAAGGACGGCCAGATAACCCACAATCGTAGCGATGGCGGGTGCAATGATACCCAATTGAGGAAATCCAAAATATCCAGCGATGAGAACAGGAGTAATAAAGAGCCCAATTAGACTGGTCATTCCCAAAGCGATGAGAGGTGTAATGCTATCACCGACACCACGTAAGATAGAGGTATAAATAATATAGATAAAGAGGAGTGGGCTACCTGCTAACATCCATTGAACATAAGGCAAAGATAAATGCATGACACTTGGGTCTGTGCCCAAGGCCTCAAGAATGTGGCGTGCAGATAGAACACCTAAAATGGCAATAATCGTCCCGCCGATCAATGTCATAAAAATAGTAGAGCCGACAACTGCTCGAACTTTTTCTAAATTTTGTGCTCCCCACGCTTGACCAACCAATACCGTCGAGCCAGCCGAAAGCCCAATTACAAAAGCCAAGAGACAGAACAAAATAGGGAAGAAGACTGAAACAGCAGCAATTGCTTGGACGCCCATCATTTGCCCGACGAAGATCGTATTAATTGTGCCTGATAAATTTTGCAGGATATTGGTTGCAATCAGCGGAACTAAAAAAACTAAAAAAACTTTCCAGAAACCAGGTTCATCAATCGGCCGTAAGGTTCTCGCCATATATAAGTCTTATCCATTATTGTTTTCTATATCAACGGATTGACCTTAGCACCTTATCATTCAAATTGCTTTAGTAATAAAGTAATCCGTTGCATCTCTTTTCGTTATTGTGATTAAACCTTCGTTAAAATTTCTCCTGCAAGATGCAAGGTTTCTTCTTGTTTTGCAAAACAGACTCGAATGAGCTTCAGATCTTGAGGTGGCTGTTGATAAAACACTGATATAGGAATCGCTACCAGTTTGTGTTGTTCTGCAAGATATTGGCACATTTCTATATCTGTGAGCTCAGGTCTTAGTGTACTGAAATCTAAGTTTTGAAAATAAGTTCCTGGTGACGGCAGATATTGAAATTTTGAATGTTGAATTCCATGGATGAATAAGTCACGTTTAGCTTGATAAAAATTGGGGAGATCTAAAATATGTTCAGGATGTTGTTCGATGAATTGATTAAGCGCGACTTGAATCGGATGGACACCACAGAAATTGGCAAATTGATAAATTTGACGAAATACTTTCATCAGTGCCTGAGGTGCAACGCAATATCCAGTTTTCCAACCAGTAACATGAAACGTTTTTCCGAATGAACCAATCACAAAACTACGATCTCGAAGTTCAGGAAAACTAAGCGCAGAATAATGTTGTTGACCATCAAACACTAAATGTTCATAGACCTCGTCAGAAAGTACACAAATGTTTTTATCCTGAATCAACTCGATCAGTTGTTGCCAATCTTGCTTGGACCAAATTGCACCTGAGGGATTATGTGGTGTATTTACAATGATTAATCGCGTTCGTTCATTTATTCGATCTTTCACCACATTCCAGTCAACATGGAAGTCTGGATGTATCAAGTTGATATGGATCGCTTGCGCCCCAGCGAGTTTCACTGCAGGTGCATAACTATCATAAGCAGGATCGAAAATAATTACTTCATCTCCAGCATTTACAACAGCTTGAATCGCACACAAAATTGCAGTCGTTGCACCAGGTGTAATGGTGATTTCGCTGATCGGGTCTAAATCGACTTGGTCTCGTTGGCAGAATTGGGCTGCAATTTTTTGTCTTAAACTCAGCAGACCGTCACCAGGTGGATATTGGTTATAGCCTTGTTGTGTGGCTTGAGCTAAAGCTGCAATTAATTCAGGAGGAGGTGGAAAATCAGGAAAACCTTGAGAAAGATTTAACGCGTTCAACTTTTGGGCGAGTGCTGACATCACGCTAAAAATAGTGACACCTAAGTCTGGTAATTTAGATTCAATTTTAATCATGCTGGATAGTAATATTTAGCCCGTTTCTTCGTAGTTTAGCAGTTGAAATGCCTGCACTAAATACAAATATCTGCGACATATTCGTTTTAATTTTCATAAGATTCTAATGATCTTCAATTAAGTTTAAAACCTTAGATGATCTATGTGATCTCATGTTAAAAATGATTGATCTGACTTTGCTTCATTTCATTTTTTAACCAATTTAAAAAAATAATCTTCCGAGGATCTTCAATAAATCTAGTATGGGACAGTAGATAATAGGCAGAACCATCCTGAAGAATTGGTGTTATTTTTTTTACAGACTTGAGCTCTAATTCTTTTTCAATCATGTAGATAGAAATGATCGTCTTTCCTAGGCCAGCCAAGCAGCCTTCTAAACATAAGTAAAAATGCTCTAATTCTATTTTGGAATGTTTCTTCAAAATATCTTTGAGTTCATCCAATTGGTGTAATTTTTTTGAAAAATAAGGGCGTGATTTAGAAATTAACAATTCTTTGGTTTTAGGGTGGTGAGATGCTTGGACTGCCACAATATATTCATCGCCAATTTTCTCACTAAACAGATGCGACCCCCATTCAAAATCATTTCTTCGTATAGCGATATCGATATTATCTTTTTCAAAGTCGACTACACCACCACCTGTGAGCAAAACTATTTCAAAATCATGTCCAAGTTTTTTAAATTCAACAAGTCGTGGAATTAACCACTTCATCGAAATGGTTGGTTCACAGGACAGTACCAATTGTTTGTTTTCAGTTTTATTTTGAGTTAGTCCAATTAAACAATCATCCAATTGATTGAAAATATTCTGAGCGCAATGAAAAAGAGTTTCTCCTTCTTTGGTGAGTATCAAGGTTTTATTTCGTCGTTCAAATAATGTGATATTTAATATTTCTTCGAGATTGTAAATTTGCTTACTGACGGCACTTTGCGTAACAAATAATTTCTTTGCTGCAATCGTGACACTGCTGTATTTAGCGACAAAATAAAAAAACTTCAGTGAATTCAAAGATATTTTTTCTATCATTCCAAAAACTCATGTATTTTTAGTCGATTTTATTGATTTTATTTTTTTAACTTTTGTTCAAAATGAAGATTACCAAAAGCAAAATAAAGCTAATACAATGGAAAATATATTAAAATTCAGTCCATTTAACAAGCAGCATCTCGATGAATACACATATTCAAAAGAGATAATCAACAAGGGTTATGCGTTTATTGATTTAAATACATTCCAAGAAATACAGAAAAATAATAATTTTCACGATGTTAATGAGCAAGATGTCAGTGATTTTATAGACAGTTGGAACGCTCTAGATTTAGATCAATTTATGTCGGATAAAGGTAAATATCGAACAAGAAAACATGCAACTTTACTATTAATGATAAGCATAAAATTTTACTGAAAAATTCTTATATTCCTCATTTTCAGACGATTGAATACAACACTTTGAATGGTGGAATTGCGAGATATTTTTCAGAGATTGATAAAAATACAATTGAAAATCCAATTTTTAGAAATTTACTACAATTCGCATATCTCACCTTTTCAGAAATTGAAACTGAAAATTGGTTTATCGAAGCGCATCAATTTCGCATTGAAGCAAAATTTAACGATAGTGGTAAGCCAACCCCTGAGGGGATACATCGCGATGGGGTGGATTTCGTTTTAATGGCCATGATCAACCGTCAAAATGTTCAGGGTGGAATGACCCGAATTTATGACTTAAATAAGAATTTGAAAGCAGAATTTATGCTTGAAAATTTTTTAGATATCGCACTTGTGGATGATCATCAGGTCTATCACAGCGTAACGGAAATCAAAGTCAATGATTTTACGTTGGGTGATATTGGATTAAGAGATGTATTAGTGATCACGTTTAAAAAGGCATAATGAATGGGTGAGTTTATAGCAGTTATTCTCATCACCATACTCGCTGTTGTGAGTCCTGGTGCTGATTTCGCTATCGTGACAAAAAACAGTTACTTATATGGTAGAAGGATAGGTGTTCTCACTTCACTGGGAATTTCTTTAGGTGTGTTGATTCATGTTACTTATACGCTCATTGCTGTCGCATTTGTCATGGCGTATACACCTCAAATTCTAAATATTGTGAAGTATATTGGAGCCATCTATCTCATCTATATCGGTTATAAAACTTTTGTACAAAGTCCGGTTGTCGAGACGTCATCAACTGCTGCAATTAATCCTTTTCAAGCAGTGAAATATGGCTTTTTCACCAATGCACTTAATCCTAAAACGACTTTATTTGTGATTAGTACATACACTCAGATCATCAGTGTGAGTACGCCGAAAGCGATTCTGGTCGGTTATGGGCTATTTATGTCTTTTGCTCATTTTTTATGGTTTGGATTGGTGGCTTTGCTTTTTTCATCGATTGTTTTAAGACAGAAAATGTTAGCTAAGCAAGTACAGATTAACAGAGTGATTGGAACTGTATTATGTCTGCTAGGGATAGCACTTCTGTTTGCTAAATTTCAATAATAGGGTAGCAATATGAAAAAGATGGCTTTTATCGATATGGAAGGTGTTCTTGTCCCTGAAATATGGAAACACTTTTCAAATGTATACAATATCCCAGAGTTGGCGATTACAACTCGAGAAGTCGCAGACTATAAGTCTCTGATGGAATTTAGAATTAATTTACTGAAAGAAAATAAAATTCCTTTAAAACAATTAATCGATGACATTAAAGAACTGGATGTCATTCCAGATGCTAAGGAGTTTTTAGAATATTTGCAAAAGGCTGAAAATTTTGAAGTTAACATTATTTCAGATTGCTTTTATGAGTTTTTATTTCCCTTTTTTGAAAAATTAAATCTTTCTGTTAAAAATACATATTGTCATCACTTAGAAATTGGACCAGATGGATTTATAGAAAATGTTCTGTATACACGAGATAAAGGGAAACATGAAATTATTGTAAAGTTCCAAAAAGAAAACGTTTCAATGACCAATAGTATTGCGATCGGTGATGCATTCAATGATTTTTCGATGTTGCATTTAGTTGATTATGGTTTTTTATTTCAACCCTCAGAAGACGTGAGAAAGAACTCCCCAGCTTATTTTTGTAAAGTAGACTCTTATCAAGATATTATTTCACATTTAAATCGTAAAAAAATTATGTAACCTTATAATATTATTATGGTTTATATAAGATGAAGCAGATAGGAATGACTCTAGTGATAGCTTAGTTCTTTAAATGGATTAAGAATAATAAATACAGCCCATTCATGCAGAAATGGGCTTTTTGATGACGTCAATTCACAATGAATTCAATTTTAGTCAGCGACCAAATTTAAATTTCATTTCTAAGTTAAATCAAAAATTCAACTGCTGCTCGGATGATCCCTAACACTAAACCGATAAATGCACCAACGACAACACCGTTGACGCGAATCATATGTAAGTCACCACCGACTTCATTTTCAATTTTATCGATCATTTCTCGTGAGTCCCATTCGTGAATGCGTTCACTGATAAATAAAATGACTTTTTCGCTGTATTGATCACTGAGATTGACTGCCATTGAACTCATTTTTTCATTTAATACTTGGCGTAATGCAGGATTGGAAATGATGTTTTGACCGACTTGCTGAATCGCAACACGTAAATTTTCAGCTATACCTGAATCTGCTTTCTCCAAATCTTCACGAATGGCATTGCACAGAATGACGACGGCACCAGTAATAAAATTTAAAACTTGAGGACTATCTAACAATGCATTTTTAGTTTCATTTAATTTAAGACTCGCCTGACTTTCAGGATTTGCGAGTTCAGTCATTAAATGCTGTGCAATACTCTCAATTTTTTGACGCCATGGATGCTCTGGATCTGCCAACATTGACTCGACACGCTCTATTAAAGAGTCAATCGTTCTTTGTTGAACATCGATACCGATCCAACTTGCGCCTTTGGCTAAACGCCACACTCCGAGTTCTTTAAATAGGGTGCGGGTTAGCTCCCGAGTTTGTTCAGGATGTGAAGTCACCCAACCGTGCGCAACATCGAGACCACGTTGTAAAACATCTTGGTGGAAGTCATTTTCTAATACGGCACGAATCATTTCACTGGCCAGGGTATTGATTTGAGTGTTCTTTACCCATTGCACACTGTTAGTTTGAATAAACCTACCGACTTGTTCTTGTCCAACAAACTCAAAAACTTTAGGCACTGTCTGTTGAATCACTTGAGTCACTTGACGATTGTTATCTGGATTGGCTAGCCATTGTCCTACTGCCAAACTCACATCTGTTTGACTCAAGCTTTTTGCCACAATCTGTGGCGATAGGAAGTTTTCTTGAACAAAACGTCCCATGGATTCTGCAATACGCGCTTTGTTACGTGGAATAATTTCGGTGTGATCTTTTAAAAACTTAGGAATAGGGATACGGCCGAATGGGTTCCGAAACAAAACCGTAATGGCATACCAATCTGCTAAACCACCAACCACACCTGCTTCAGCAGACAACATTAAAATATGAATAAGCCAAACATATTCTGGAAAAATTTTGGCAGCCACCATGAGCGATATCCAAGCCAATACAGCGACAACCAGTGCGATCATGGCAAACCGTTTGCTTCGATCCAGACTAGGGGTAGTCATTGTTGGTGATACACTCATGCATAATTCCTATGTAAGCTGTTGTATTAATATTATTTTATTGTGATTGAGAAGGCTGTGTTTGTACAGGCAGTATGTCGCCTGTAGCACTTAAACCATATTTAGACCCTAAGGCCTGTAAAATTAAACGTGCATCAAAAGCATCTTGAGGTGCTGTTTTTTGATCTTTAAAACAGGTGATGGTATAGGCTACTTGAACTGGCTCTAAACTGACCACCTGTGGCACATCATAAAAAGGATCAAAGAACATAGGATGTCTACGATATCCATAACCATACGGGTAAGGATTGGAATAAACCACAGCTTGACGAGGTGGTTGTTGTGTGCGATTGCTTGGATCATCTTGGACTTTAAAAAAATGAAAGCCCTGTTTGACTGTTGTTTGTGCAGCTTTAAGTAAGGTTATTTCTTCAGCTGTACCATAGCTCATGTTAGATGAGCCTTGAAAACTAATACGATACGTTGATTGGTTCAAGGGAATAGTTGCGAATTGCCCAAGCTGATCAAATGTACGCGGTTTACTTGGCGTCGTGACACAACCAGACAGCAGGAGCATGCCAGATAATCCCAAAATCATGCATAAGTTTTTCATTTCGCTCTCCTGAAGTCTGTTGTGTCAATATCAATTTAGAAGCTACTGTTTGGCTGTTTTAAGAATTCTATTTCCTCAGGCGTAGAGAGACGATTTAAAATTTCATTACGATGAGGATAGCGGCCGAAACGTTCAATGATGACTTGATGCTTTTTCTCAAAGTCTAAATTTACAGGGTTGCCTAATGCCTCAAACAAACGAAGCGCTTGAGTGTGAATGATTTTTGATTCGCTATGCATGAAAGGCATATATAAGAAGCTACGTTGTTCAGGTTCCAGTTCGAGATCTAAACCAAGACGAACCGCTTCTTGAGCTAGCCCAAGTGCTAATGGATCTTGGGCAAAAGATTCAGCTTTGCCACGATAAACATTACGAGAAAATTGATCCAAGACAATGATTTCTGCTAAGCGTCCTAAAGCAGTTTCCCGCCATGTCCATAGTTCGCCTGCGGCAGCTTGTTGGATGGTGTGACCAATTTGCGCTTGAATAAGTTGATCGAAAGCATCGCTTTTCGCAAACCAATGTGGTTGAGTTTCAGCACTGAACCAAAAATCTATAACGTTGTGATAATTCATATTCTTTACAGTTTGTTAGCATTTATTCTGCAATAAAATCACAAATTTCAGATGTCTTAAAGACTAAGATTGTGTTAAAAATTTGCCAAAATAAAAGGTTTATCCAACTGAAATGTATATGCAAACTGCATTTGGGAATATAAATCACGGTATACTTGATATAAATCAATAATTTTTTATCTCAGTCGTTCTTCTAGATAAGCGAGTAAGTAATGAGTCAACCCGAAGCGCTCTCTGAAACAATTTTACCAAATTGGGTGGATTCGTCGGTGTTTAAAGGTATGTTACGAGGCATTGAGCGCGAAAGCTTAAGGATGCAAAGTGATGGCTTTATCTCCCAGAAAGATCATCCTAAGGGTTTAGGCTCTGCGTTAACTCATCCTCATATTACGACAGATTATTCTGAAGCCTTACTTGAGTTTATTACGCCTCCTCAATCTTCAATTCCTGAAGCATTAAGCTACTTAGAAGATATTCATGCTTTCACTCATCGACATCTAGAAGATGGTGAAAAGCTATGGCCAATGTCGATGCCATGTATGTTGGATGATGAAGAAGAAAGTATTCGTCTTGCGCAATATGGCTCGTCCAATATTGGTAAATTCAAAACCTTATACCGTCGTGGTTTAGGTGTACGTTATGGTCGTCGTATGCAGACGATTTCAGGTGTACATTACAATGTTTCATTCCCTGATGCGTTGTTTGAGCAGTTGCAAGCAAACGAGCAAGATGAAGCTTTAAAACAGCTCAGTTTGCAGGATTATCGCAGCCATCGATATTTCGCTTTAATTCGAAATTTCATTCGTTTAACCCCATTGGTTATGTTTTTGATAGGTGCAAGCCCATCGGTCTGTCGTTGTTTTATGACGGGTCGTGAACATCATTTATTGCCTTTAATTAAGGGAACATTGTATTTGCCATATGCCACTGCATTGCGTATGGGGCGCTTTGGATATCAAAACTCAGCGCAGAAAGAGTTAGGTATTCATTACAATGATTTGAAAGGATATTTAGCAGGCTTACAAAAGGCGGTGAAAACGTCTTATGCTGCTTTCAGTCGTTTGGGATTAGATGACGAAGCGGGCGAACCGATCCAAATTAATGATCACGTACTGCAAATTGAAAATGAGTACTACAGTCTTGTACGCCCTAAACAAGTACCACAGTCTGGTGAAACACCATCTGATGCATTAGCAAACCGTGGTGTAGGGTATGTAGAATTGCGCGCAGTAGATGTGAATCCATACAGCCCTATTGGTATTAATGAAGATACTGCAGGCTTCTTAGAGGTATTAGCGCTTTATTGTTTATTAAAAGACAGTCCTGAGCTGCTAGATGATGAACTTGAAGTGATTGAACAAAACCAGCAAGAAGTTGTGAATCGTGGACGTGCGCCAAATGCTGCCATTGTTGAAAATGGTCAATCAATTGAAATTGAGACATGGGCAAATCAATATCTCAAACAGATGCAGCCTTTAGCAGAAACGTTAGATCAAGTTCACTTGACCTCGTTGTATTCTGATGCAATGCAAATCATGCAATCACGTGTAGATGAGGTGGATGAAACCTTCTCTGCGAAAATAGTAGAAGATACTGTAAAACATAGTGGTACTTGGAGCTTAGGCAGTGTGCTCGCGCATCAACATGCTGATCATTATCAAAATTATGTGTTATCTCAGGATAAAGTCACCTATTTTGAACAACTCACAGTGCAATCACTTGAACAGCAACAACAGTTGGAAGCAGAGTGTAGTCTAAGCTTTAAAGAATATTTAAAAGCATATCGATAAAAATATTGAGGAAAGTATATGCAGTGGCAAAATTATCGCATGGTGAGTGGTCTGTTGTTTGTAGCCAGCGTGATTGGAATGGCCTTCGCGTTGTATCTCGAACATGTCCAAGGACTTGAGCCTTGTCCATTGTGTGTATTTCAACGGTTAGGTCTGATCGGACTGGGACTGATTTCTTTTATTGCGGTTCTACACAATCCCGTCCGTAATGGTTTAAAACGAGCATATGCTTTCCTAGGGACATTATCGATTTTATGGTCAGCGGGTGTTGCTGCACGTCATGTCTGGCTGCAGAGTTTACCTCCAGATAAAGTGCCAAGTTGTGGGCCTGGTTTAGATTATTTGGTAGATGCTTTGCCGCTTAAAACAGTGCTTCAACAAGTGCTGTCAGGATCAGGCGAATGTGCGGTAGTAGACTGGACTTTCCTAGGCCAGTCTTTACCTGTATGGTCTTTGGTATTTTTTAGTATTTTGCTGATCATCTCGATTTGGCAGTTATTCAGAAAGTATCCTGCTTAAAATAAAAAAGCCAACTAATAGTTGGCTTTTTTATTGAAGATGGTCAGGTTTCTACGATTCCTTCCATGCTTTCTAATTTGATTAAATATTTACGGATTTGCTCTTCAGCTAATTCATCGTGATGTGGATAGAACCATTTAACGATTTGCTCAGCAACACTGGAATGGTATTGAATCTCCATATGATTGAGCCCGTAGAACACAGCTTTGTGTGATTCTGGCAATTTCAGTTGGAATCGCGGATTTGGATGCTCACCCAAAGCACTTTGCACACTCACTAAGTAATCGCCAATGACTTTGAGTGTACGATTTTTACGATTTTCAAACTCAATTGTTCCAGCTACTAAGAATGTATTGATATGTGAAGGCAGCGGTGCAGGTTTACGATTATCATCCATCATGCCAATACGAGCGTGATTGTGTTCCCAGTCATCATCACGGACACTACCATGGCGTAAATCCAAAATACCATCACTGCGAATATTCACAATGTGGCTGGCTAACTTGATGACGGGAAAGTGTCCAATTTTTTCTTGAACGGCAAAGCCAATACGTTCTAGAACCGCACCATGATGTGGAGAACCTAAGCAGACCAAATTCTCTGCCATGTGAAACCATTGATGGAGATTTTGTTTACCATAAAACAAAGCACTTCTAGAAACCAAACCACCCATACTGTGACCGATTAAATCAAGGCTGGTGATACGTGGATTGCGCTTTACCAAGTCTTCAAGCATATTGGCCAACGAACGACCATTCGCTGAAATTCTGCGACCAGTGTTGTAATGCAAATAAAGCATGGTGTTGTTGTCGCGTTGTGCAAGCAGTTTTTCACCAATACCGCCATAGTTGCGATTGGTCCAATCAAGATGATTCATGCACAGACCATGGCAAAAGATCACGACACGACCTGACAGGTCACCCTGTTGTAACTCTCCATAGTGATCATACAGATTACTTGTAATCGCCAACGGATTTTGATTTTTGAGTAAATAGTCGCCAATCACGCCATTAAGAGCACTGACCAAAAAAATCATTTTTGGCGTGAGGGGTTTATCATGGAGTTTCGGAAATTGATCAATGATTTTGCGCAGGGCTGGTGCGACCAAATAATTTCCGTAATTTAGAAGCGTGTCATATGAAAATTGATATAACTTTCGAACGTAGGTTTTCTTTTGAAATTCTTTTGATGTTTTTTTACTTAAACCAAATACGGTTAAGAGCACTTCACGTTGAAGTGATTGAATGAGATTTTGAACAGCAAGGTTAATTGGAGTGCTGACCAGTTGTGCCAAACCTTCAAGCACATCGGCCTGACTTGGAGGAGATCGATCCCATTTACAATAGGTTTCATGTAGTGGCGTTAAACTCGGCATCTAGTCTTATCCTGATAGTGCATGATCATCTAAAGACACTTTATTTTTAGCAATGATCACTGTATAAAATTCCTTGTATTTATCTTATGTTGTTCATCCCGAACAATTTTTAAGATAACTTTGATTTCAGATCGGCTCTAATTTTTTTGTCTGACAATATTTGTTATCGTACAAAAGAGAAACAAATATGTGATCTGATTCACAATAAAAATTAGAACAATTTTGAGGAAAATGCAATTAATCAGTTCATGAATATTATCTATCTACATGGATTTCAAAGTAGTCCTTTTTCGATTAAAGGGCAACTGATTGGTCAGTATTTTGAAAGACATGAACATGTACAAGTGCATTTACCCGATTTAAATATGCCGCCTGATCAGGTCATTACTTCGATTTCGACACTCATCGAGTCTATGTCAAATGTCGTTTTGATTGGGAGCAGTTTAGGTGGATTTTATGCGACGCAGCTTGCCGCGAAACATGGAGTCGCAGCTGTACTGATTAATCCCGCTATGCAACCATGGAAATTATTTAGAAACTTGTTTTCAACGGCGCAGTTTCCTTATCCAGTCACTGCGAATTGGTCGTTAGATGAAGCTCAGCTTGATCAATTGGAGCATATGGCAGTTCCGTTTGTGCAAGATGCAGACAAAATCTTGGTCTTGTTACAACAAGGTGATGAAGTTTTGGATTATCGTGAAGCGGAACGTTATTATAATTGCGATGGTCATCAAGCGTTCCTCATTACGGAAACATATGGCAATCACGCGATGGATGATTTCGCGGATAAAATACCCTTGGTATATCAGTTTTTAGCTGACAGCTTAAAATAAGGAAACAATTCAACGTGTCTCAATATACGGCCCAATCCCTTGAAGTCTTATCTGGTTTAGATCCTGTACGCCGTCGTCCAGGCATGTATACCGATACCACACGTCCAAACCATTTGGCGCAAGAGGTCATTGATAATGCGGTCGATGAAGCATTGGCAGGACACGCGAATAAAATTACAGTGACTGTGTATAAAGATGGTTCATTGTCAGTAGAAGATAACGGGCGTGGTATGCCAGTTGATATTCATCCTGAATATGGTCAAAGCGGCATTGAAATTATTCTGACTAAACTGCATGCAGGCGGGAAATTCAGCACAGATAATTATCAATTCTCTGGTGGTTTGCACGGGGTTGGTATTTCTGTTGTAAATGCGCTTTCCACACGTGTGGAAGTCCAAGTTCAGCGCCAAGGTAATTTGTACAAAATGGCCTTTGAGCAAGGTGAAGCAACGGCACCACTTGAAGTTCTGGAAGGTAAAGCACCTAAACGTGCATCGGGTACCTCAGTTCACTTTTGGCCTGAAGCGAAATATTTTGATTCACCTAAATTTGCATTAAAGGCACTTAAACACAATTTAAAAGCGAAGGCGGTATTAGCTGCTGGCTTACAAATCAATTATGTTGATGAAATTAACGACGAAAAGATCACTTGGCAGTTTGAAAATGGTCTCGTCGATTATTTGATGGATGAGTTGGAAGATCGTGAAATCATCCCTATGCCTGCATTTGTCGCTACAGGTGACGCGGAACGTGCCAGTGCGGAGTTTGCGATTTGTTGGAATGTTGAAGGCGGAGAGAGCATTCAAGAATCTTATGTGAACTTGATTCCAACGGCGCAAGGTGGCACACATGTGAATGGTCTTCGTTCAGGTGTGACGGATGCGATCCGTGAGTTCTGTGAGTTACGTAATCTCTTACCACGTAATATGAAACTTTCAGCGGAAGATGTGTGGGATGGCGTGAACTATATTCTATCTTTGAAATTTCAAGAGCCACAATTTTCAGGTCAAACCAAAGAGCGTCTTTCAAGTCGTGAAGCCTCTGGGATTGTGCAGAACATCGCAAAAGATGCTTTTGCCTTATGGTTGAATCAAAATTCAGAAATTGCAATGCAATTGGCTGAAATGGCGATTTCAAAAGCGGGACGTCGTTTAAAAGCTGCAAAGAAAGTTGAGCGCAAAAAAATCGTTTCAGGTCCAACTTTACCAGGCAAATTATCTGATTGTGTGGGACATAGTTTGGAAGAGTCAGAACTATTTATTGTGGAAGGTGATTCTGCTGGAGGATCTGCCAAACAGGCGCGTGATAAGAATTTCCAAGCGATTATGCCGATCCGCGGAAAAATTTTAAACACTTGGGAAGTCTCTTCAGATGAAGTACTTGCTTCTCAAGAGGTTCATAATATTGCAATCGCAATAGGAGTCGATCCGGGTTCTGATGATTTGTCTGAACTTCGCTATGGCAAGATCTGTATTCTTGCCGATGCAGACTCAGATGGATTACATATTGCGACTTTGCTATGTGCATTATTTGTGAAGCACTTCCCAAGTCTAGTTGAAGCAGGGCACTTATTTGTTGCGATGCCACCTTTATTCCGTATTGATGACGGTAAAGATGTGCATTACGCGCTTGACGAAGTAGAATTAGAAGGCATATTGAAAAAAGCCAAAACTAAATCCCCACAAATCACACGATTTAAAGGTTTGGGTGAGATGAATGCAAGTCAGCTCCGTGAAACAACATTGGATCCCAATACTCGTCGTTTGGTGCAACTAGATTTGGATGATGTGCATTTTACTTCAGGTTTATTAGATAAATTATTAGCCAAGAAACGCGCAAGTGATCGTAAAGAATGGTTGGAACAAAAAGGCAACTTAGCTGAATTAGTCGTTTAATTTTCTGCAGACACGAGCATTAAAGCCCGCAGATGCGGGCTTTTTTATACTTCACAGAGTGAACAATTCACACCACGACAGTTGTGTAGCACTGAACTGCGTGCACTATTTTTATTGGTACCTGGACCGCCCACTAAAGGTCCTGCAAGTTGTTCTGCACCTGATCCTGGGCGCCATTTGGTCTTCATGTTGATTTGTTGTCTGCCAGTAATCATCGGTTTCGCTAAGGTGGGTTGTTGGCAGTATTTGCATTCGATGGTGTCAGTTGCAATCCTAGAAATAGGCACACGTTGTTCAAAAATTCCTTCGCAGTGCTCACAGCGGAAATCGTATAATGGCATGGTCGTGCTCCTACTTATTTTTAAGCATGCGCATGTTTAAAAGTTAAAAAGGAGGTAGCTCGCATGCTTACTCAAGCTACCCCGTAAAATGGTGAAACCTGTAACAGCAATAATGCGCTAATTAGCGTTTATGCCCCCAAAATTTATCGTCATTTAAAGGACCTTGCGGCAAGATATTTTGTTCAAAAATGGAGGTTGGGAGTGAGACGGTACATGCACAGTTTGGAATATCTACAATACCTCCGATACGACCTTCAACTGGTGCAGCGGTAAGTAACATGTAGGCTTGTGACCCAGTAAAGCCAAAGTTTTCAAGATACTTGATGGCTTTTAAACATGCTTGGCGGTAAGCCACTGTCGCATCGAGATAGTGATTTACACCATCTTCAACACTGATCCCTTCGAAAGTCAGCCATTGATCATAATTTGGACGTACATTGCTTGGAACAAAGATGGGTGAATCAATATTGTATTTTTCCATCCCACCTTTGATTAAATCGAAACCGACACGTGTAACGCCATCCATTTCAATCGCACCACAGAAACCAATTTCACCATCACCTTGTGAGAAGTGGAGATCGCCCATTGAGAAGCCAGCACCTTTTTGATAAACAGGGAAGTAAATACGGCTTCCTGCAGCAAGGTCTTTAATGTCTGTGTTACCCCCATGTTCACGTGGAGGAACTGTGCGTGCAGCTTCAGCCGCCATACGATCAAATTCTGGACCTTTCACACCACGCAGAACGGCTGTACGTGGATCAGGAGGGTTTGCTTGACCTTTAGGAACGAGCAATGCTTCACGGCGATTCCATTCTTTCAGTAAATCATGTGATGGTAGGGTTCCCATCAAGCCAGGATGTTTTAAACCTGCAATACGTACACCAGGGATATGACGTGAAGTTGCAAATAAACCTTTCAAATCCCAAATGGCTTTATCTGCCTCTGGGAAATAGTCCGCCAAGAAGCCACCACCATTTTCCTTGGCAAAAACACCCGAAAAACCCACATCAGAAATCGGTTGAATGTCTAGTAGATCAATGACCAACAAATCACCTGGTTCTGCACCTTCAACATAGAATGGCCCTGTTAAAGGATGAGCACGTGTTAAATCCACATTTTTAACATCAGAAATATCGTCAGTATCTTTAATTTGTGCGTCAAGGAAATCCAAACTTTCAATCAGAATTTCTTCACCAGGTTTTACTGATGTCAGAAAAGGTAAGTCTGGGTGCCAACGGTTGTGACCAATTTCGGCTTGCTCCGCAAGTGGAACTCCTGGTTTGATTTTAATATGTTGCATAATGTATCCCCTGTATTGAGGTCAAATAAAGTTTAGGTCTCAGTGTTGTTGTGATGCTTCGTGTATCAGTAACGGATCAAGTTGTTTCACTGCTGGCTCAATCATCTGAATTTGAAGCTTCGTATTGTCGTAATCGATGATGAATTCACTAATGTGCTTGTTGTTTAGAAAAGCTTTCGCGAGTGCAGGTTCAACTAACACTTTAAAACGACGGCTTAAACCCCGAGCACCAAATCGAACATCATGTCCTGAACTCAGGAATCGAATGGCAGCATCGGTCAAAGCAATGGTTCGACTTTGCTTTTTTAGACGTTGGTTCATTTTGTCAATTTCGAGTTGGACTAAGGTTGCAGCAAAATCAGATTCAACTGGCTGATAATGTAAGATTCGCTCAATTCGATTTAGAAACTCAGGATCAAACTTTTTATCGAGTGCTTTTGTCGTGATTTCACTGTCATCTAATTTCAAATGCTTGGCTAAATTCTGGAGTGGTTTTGGTAATTGACTGAGTTGTTTCAGACGCTTTTGAGCATCTTTGGCACCTACATTACTGGTCATAAAAATCATGCAGTTTTTAAAGTCTAAAACCTTTGTACCCGCAGTTAATTTTAAAGTTCCTGTTTCAAGCACATTGAGTAGCCCTCGAATGACTTCAGTACTGGCTTTTTCAATTTCATCAAAGAGAACAATGCCAGGTTTGGAGAAACTCCCTTGAATCAGGGCTTCATCGAATAAAGTATTTCCTTCTTTAGAGCCGACATAGCCTGGTGGGGCACCTGTCAGGGCGGCTGCATAATGCTCTTGTGCCAATGTATTCATATCAATTCGGCAGAATGCATCAGCTTTACCGTGTATCGCTTCAGCAATGAGGCGGACTGTTTCCGTTTTTCCTACACCGGTAGGACCTAACATCAGTGTGACACTTAAAGGACGATGAGCTGCGTTAAAATCTGCTTTCACTGTGGTGAGCATATTTTCAATTTCATCAAGTGCGGCTTCTTGTCCAATAATATGTTCACGTAGATGGGTCATCACGGCATCTGGTTCAAAACTGAATCGGGAAGTACGTGCTATACATTCCTTGCTTTGCATGTCATAGCGTTGTTTTGCCAAACTTTCCTGATTGGCATGTATACGGTCACTGGCAAATGTCATGTTCGAAACCTCCTGAAATCAAGTCGGACGAAGCTTCTTTAAGAAGCTTCTTTCTCTAACCCTTCGTGAGGTAAGTTGCCAATTGGGCACTCTGCAACGCCAATGGTTGAACGCGTAAACTGCTCAACATTTTCCTGTGCTTTTTGTGCGTCTAAGACCCATGTTTTGTAGAAGTCGAATGGACAATCGGCAACCCCTTTATCACCATCACCATTGTTGTATACGCCTGTGTAACCACGGTGTAGCAGCTTGAACAAGTGGTTTTGTGATTGATCGTATTTACGTGCATCACGTATTTCTGTGAGTGATAACTGTGCGTATTGGATACCATTTTCTTCCGTACCACATTCACCTAATGTACGTCCGTCAAAGCCGACCACTGCCGAATGTCCAAAGTAGGTATACACCCCATCAAATCCAGTACAATTGGCAACAGCGACATAAACGTTATTTGCCCAAGCCATACATTTGGCCATATTGATTTGCTGTTCATCAGCCGGGTACATATAACCTTGGCATCGCACCACAAGTTCAGCACCTTTCATCGCACAGTCGCGCCAAATTTCAGGGTAATTGCCGTCGTCACAGATAATGAGTGACATCTTGATGCCCTTAGGGCCTTCTGTCACATAAGTCGTATCTCCAGGGCACCAGCCTTCAATTGGGCACCATGGAATAATCTTGCGATATTTTTGAACGATTTCACCTTTGTTATTGATGAGCACTAAGGTGTTATATGGCACTTTATGCGGGTGTTCTTCGTGCTGTTCCCCAGTAATTGAGAATACGCCCCAAACATTTGCTTCAATACAAGCTTGAGAGAAAATTGCCGTTTCATCACCTGGGATTGTGGCTGCCGTTGCCATCATTTCATCATGATCATACATAATGCCCATGGTGCTGTATTCAGGAAAAACAATGAGATCCATACCTGGAATACCTTGTTTAATTCCTTTCAACATTTCAGCAATTTTTTTTGCATTCTCAAGTACTTCTGCTTTGGTGTGCAAGCGTGGAAT
The DNA here is from genome assembly GCF_013417345.1 of Acinetobacter sp. YH16032. Classification (NCBI taxonomy): domain Bacteria; kingdom Pseudomonadati; phylum Pseudomonadota; class Gammaproteobacteria; order Moraxellales; family Moraxellaceae; genus Acinetobacter; species Acinetobacter sp. YH16032. Next base: position 72,907 of record NZ_VPEE01000012.1, read on the forward strand.
TTTATAGTTCACTACTGCTACACCTACTGTATTTGGACTACTTGAGATATCACCGTGACGCATTCAACTTACTCCCCATATCTTTAAAATTAAAATCTATGTAAGGAGTTTCTCGTGAAATTGATCGATGCAAAATACGGTGAATTGCGTATATGAAGCGATATTTTGAATGAGTCTTTAGATCGAAATAACAATACCACTCCAACAAATGGTCAAAAAAAATCCCCCGAAAAATCGAGGGAGATGCCAAATTAAGAATTGATGAGATGACGTGCTTTAAACTGAAAGATATTTGCTAATGGTCGCTTCATCGACATTCGCTCTGACATCTTCATAAGCAAAACGGCCTTTATCGATGACCAAGAAGCGATCTGCCATCGCCATAGTAAAGCTCAGTACTTGCTCGGAGACCACGATAGTGAGGTCTCGTTGATCGCGAATTTCTTTTAGCGTTTTCGCAATATCTTTAATAATCGAGGGCTGGATTCCCTCGGTAGGTTCATCGAGCAGCAATACTTTGGGATTGGTGGCGAGTGCACGTGCAATTGCCAATTGTTGCTGTTGTCCACCAGATAAATTTCCCCCTTTGCGTTTACGCATATCCCAAAGTACAGGGAAAAGCTCATACAGATCGTCAGGTACTTTGCCATGGGCAGACGCAGGGAGACCTGTTTGAATATTCTCTAGAACAGACATGGTTGAGAAAATCATACGACCTTGAGGAACATAAGCAACACCATTTTCCACACGTTGATACGGGTCAAGCTTTTCTAAGTTTTTACCATCGAGCTTGATTTCGCCTTGAGTATTTTTAATATCACCGATAAGGGTTTTAAACAGTGTGGTTTTTCCCATCCCATTTCGCCCCATAATCGCCACAATTTCTTTGGGTTGAATTTTAAGTTCTAGATCATGAATGACTTGGCTTTGTTTATAACCTGAACACAAAGAACTAATTTCTAATAATCCGCTCATAAGGCCTCCTTAGTGTCCGAGATAGACTTCAATGACTTTTGGATCACTTTGTACATCATCCATTTTTCCTGCTGCGAGGATTTTCCCTTGGTGCAATACTGTCACTTTATCTGCAATGGTTTTTACAAACTCCATATCGTGCTCAATCACGAGGACTGAGCGTCCTTTACTGATTTCACGAAGCAGTTGTGCTGTCTGTTCGCGCTCAGAAACACTCATGCCTGCCACAGGTTCATCCAGCATTAACAACTCGGGGTCTTGCATAAGCAACATCCCTATTTCAAGCCATTGTTTTTGTCCATGAGACAATAGGCCTGCGGAGGTGTGTAATAAATCAGTGAGGAAAATTTTTGAAGCGACTTCTTGGATACGCTCTTCGACATCTTTGGTTCGCTTAAAGAACAAAGCCCCAAACACATTACGACCACGTGGGAAAGACATTTCGAGGTTGTCATAGACTGAAAGGTTTTCGTAAATATTGGGATTTTGAAATTTACGACCGACACCTTTACGAACGATTTCGAACTCTTTAAGCTTAGTCAGTTCAATATCATTAAATTTGATCGTGCCAGAAGTTGCTTTAGTTTTACCGCAAATCAAATCTAACACTGTTGTTTTACCTGCACCATTAGGGCCGATCACCACGTGAACTTCGTTTTTATCGAGATAGAAGTTGAGATCGCTGACGGCTTTAAAGCCGTCAAACGAGACTGTGAGATCTTCAATTACAAGTACAGGTTTTGCCATTTCTACGCCGACTTTACTCATTTCACACCTCCTTCTACTTCAATATTGCTATCTTTTTTGGACTCCGTGGGTTGATGGGGGATAGGCGAAGCCGTTGTTTTTTTATCTTTGAAGATAAGTCGGCGAACATATTTTTCATATAGGCCAGCTAAACCATTCGGTAAGAACATCACAACGCCTATGAACAATGCACCAAGGAAGTACAACCATACTTCAGGGAATGCTTCAGAGAAGTAAGTTTTACCAAGGTTAACTAAAACTGCACCATATACAGCTCCAATCAGTGATAAACGTCCGCCTACTGCAGCCAAGATCACCATTTCAATAGATGGGACGATGCCAATAATCGTAGGTGACATGAAGCCGACTTGCAGCGTAAACATTGCCCCACCGACGGAAGAAACGACTGCCGCAAAGCAGAAGATAAAGACTTTGTACATTGAAACGTCATAGCCAGAAAAACGTACACGTTCTTCTTTTTCACGCATTGCAGAAAGTAAGCGACCTAACTTTGAGCTGAGAACAAAGCGACTGATCATGATGACTGCGATGAGTAACAATGCATTGATGTAATACAAAACGTACTTTGCTTCATCCGTACGGATGTCCCAGCCATGTAATGTTTTGAGATCAGTAATACCGTTGATACCACCAGTAAAGCCTTGTTGACCAATAATCAAAATTGTCAAAATCGCCACAATCGCTTGCATGATGATAGAGAAATACACGTCTCCTACACGACGAGTAAACATTGCAAAACCAATAATAAAAGCCAATAAAATTGGAATAATTACAATCGCGAATAGGGTAAATGTGAAACTATGGAATGGTTCCCAGAACATTGGTAGGCTGGTAATTTGGTTCCAGTCCATAAAATCAGGAATACCGGGTGTGGTTTGAGCTGCTGTGGATTGCATGTCAGAAGCTTCAAGTTTGAGGAACATGGCCATACAGTAGCCACCGATCCCAAAGAAAATACCCTGACCTAAACTTAAAATGCCGCCGTAACCCCAGCACAGCACTAAACCAATCGCGACAAAAGCAAACGTAAGATATTTACCCATTAAATTGAGACGGAAAACATCTAAAAACATGGGCATTACAAATAGGATCAGTACTGCCAATATAGCCAGTCCAATCGTACCTTCTTTACCGCCTAACAAGGCATTCATTGGATTACTCATATCAATCTCTCCTGAATACCTATTTACGAACTTTGATTGAGAACAAACCTTGAGGACGTAACATCAAAATGATGATGACCGTCGCTAAGGTAATGACTTTGGCAACAGAGCCTGAAAGGAAGAATTCTAGGACTGACTGGGCTTGTGCAATACTGAAAGCCGAAGCGATAGTGCCTAATAGACTTGCAGCTCCACCAAACACCACAACCAAGAACGTGTCTACGATATAGAGAGAGCCTGCAGTTGGACCAGTTGAGCCAATTGTTGTAAATGCCGCACCAGCAATACCGGCCAAACCACAACCTAATGCGAATGTTAGACTGTCCACACGCTTTGTATTAATACCAACGGCACCACTCATGAAACGGTTTTGGTTTGTCGCACGAAGCTGTAAGCCCCAGCGAGAACGATAGATGAGGAAATATACGAAAGCGGTCACGGTGAGTGTGACACCGACAAGGAATAAGCCATTAATAGGAATATCAATCGTCTCTGTCGGTTGATAAGAGCCCATAAGCCAATCAGGTAGTGTTGGACTCACTTCTTTGGGACCAAATGTAGAGCGAAACACTTGTTGCATGATTAAGCTCAAGCCCCAAGTTGCAAGCAAAGTATCGAGTGGCCGCTGATAAAGCCGACTAATCATGAGCCGTTCGACCATATAGCCGATAATGCCTGCTGTCAGAAAAGCTGCCACAATCGCTACAATAAAATAATAGGGAAGCAATTGAGGAAAATAGCTTTCAGTCAGGGTTGAAATGACAAATGTGGTATACGCGCCTATTGTGAGGAATTCACCATGTGCCATATTGATGACACCCATTTGCCCAAAAATAATTGCAAGGCCCAGTGCCATTAACAACAGCACACAGAAAACAGAAAGACCATTAAAGCCTTGCATCGCAAATATTGCACCGAAGTCAGCTAAAGATAAATCCATCGCCTCATCCTCCAAGCTTTAAATAATAGGTTTGAAATGAAAAGATCAGGAGAGGTCTCTCCTGATCATGTGCTGTCGATTAGTAGCCTTTAGGGAATGGATTAGGCTTGATTAAACCTTTTGATTCGTAGACCACTTTGAATTGACCATTGGTTTGCACTTGTGCAATACGTGATTTGCTCCATAAATGATGATTGGCATCAATTTTCACGTAACCTTCAGGCGCATTTTTCATTTCGATGCCTGGAGAGGCTTTGGTAACTTTGGCAACATCAAAACTACCAGCTTTTTCAACTGCGGCTTTCCATAACCACGGACCAAGATAAGCGGCTTGAGTCACATCACCAATTACTGCTTTAGGACCGTATTTCGCTTTAAATGCTTTTACGAAAGCTGCGTTACTTGGATTATTTAGACTTTGGAAATATTTCATTGAAGAGTAGAAGCCCTTCATATTTTCGCCACCAATACCCAGTAATTCATCTTCTGTCACAGAGAAGGTGAGCAGTGTTTGCTTATCGCCAGTCACGCCTGCAGCTTTCATTTGCTTGTAGAATGAAACGTTTGATCCACCTACCACGGCAGCGACAATTGCATCTGGTTTACGAAGTTTGGTTTTGTTAATTAAAGAACCAAATTGCGTATGGCCAAGCGGGTAGTATTCTTCACCGACGACTTTACCTTTCAACACTTTTTCAATGTGTGTACGGGCAATTTTCATGGTGGTACGTGGCCAAATATAGTCAGAACCGATTAAATAGAATGTTTTGGCTTTTTTCTCACGTGCAAGCCAATTCAGAGACTCAAGCACCTGTTGTGTAGCTTCTTGACCGGTATAAATCACATTTTTAGATTGTTCTAGACCTTCATAGAATGTTGGGTAATACAGAAGCGAATTATTTCGTTCAATAATAGGTAATACGGCTTTACGAGAAGCTGAAGTCCAGCAACCAAAAATTGCTGCAACACGATCCTTTTCAGTTAATTTTCGGGCTTTCTCAGCGAAAGTTGGCCAGTCAGATGCACCATCTTCTTGAACAATTTTAATCTGACGACCTAATACACCACCTTGTTTGTTGATCTGCTCAATGGCTAAGCGTTCTGCTTGGATGGCCCCTGTTTCAGAGATTGCCATCGTTCCCGTCGCTGAATGAAGCTGACCGACATAGACGAATTTATCATTTACGTTAAGTTTGGTTGTATTTACTTTTGCTGTCGCTGGAGCACTCGCAGTGGTCAAGACAGGTGCCAGTAAAAAAGGAACAGCGAGTAGTCCTGCGAGTAAGCCAGATGTTTTAACTTTACATTTTAAGGTCATTGGTGTTCCCCTGATGAAGTTGATAAGGCCATTGCGCGATTTATTGTTTGCGCTTGCTATGGACTTAAGCCTAAGGGGTGTTAAAAAATGAGCATATACGTCACTTTACGTATATCGATGTTCCTCAAAATGTTTTTTGATGAAAGTTAAGCTGGGCATAGATTTTGCTAACTGTAAGGGTCTATTTAAATTGCCTAGCTTTATGGTTTCATCTAGCAATACTCCTCAAGCACCGCAACGGGTGATTCATACACGCCGTAAATACAATACTTGGGTGGTTGATGAGAGTATTGAAGACTATGCACTACGCTACGCACCGAGGTCAGTAAGACGGTGGTCCCTTTGGACGGTGACCAATACAGCGCTTGCAGCAGTCAGTTTTCTAGCGATGGAAGCGCTTGGTGCAACCATGTTATGGCAATACGGCTTTAGCAATGCATTCTGGGCCTTAGTGGTCGTTTCAATCATTATCTTTTTGACCAGTTGGCCTATTGGATATTACGCGGCCAAATACAATGTTGATATTGACCTACTTACACGGGGCGCAGGCTTTGGCTATATCGGCTCATCTATAACTTCAGTCATTTACGCCAGTTTTACTTTCATCTTCTTTGCTTTTGAAGCCGCTATCATGGCTTTGGCGCTTGAGCTTGGTTTAGGTGTGCCGCTGAGTCTAGGTTATTTAATTTCTGCGCTTATTATTCTGCCCCTAGTGATCAAAGGCATAGGATTTATTAATAAAGTACAAGCGTTTACCCAACCATTATGGATTTTTTTATTATTACTACCATGGTGCTTTGTTTTGGTGAAGCATCCGACTCTGCTCTCTGAAGTTGCCCTAATAGAAGGCGCGCAAAGTCAAAGTGCAGGATTCAATTTGGCTTTTTTTGGCGCATCTTGCACTGTTTTGTTTGCGCTGATTACGCAGATTGGTGAACAAGCTGATTATTTAAGATTTTTGCCAGACAAAAAAAATGCTCAAAAGAAATGGAATTGGGCGGTATTTTTAGGCGGTCCTGCATGGATATTGGTGGGATTCATTAAAATTTTTATGGGCATGATTTTAATGGTACTCGCCCTTAAATTTATGGTACCGAATCATGAGTTAAGCAATCCGAATTATCTATATTGGATCGCCTACCAACAAGTGATTGAGCATCCTGGTGCTGCATTATTTCTTACAGTCATGTTTGTGTGTATCGCACAGTTAAAGATCAACGTAACCAACGCTTATGCTGGCTCATTGGCATGGTCTAATTTCTTTGCACGCTTAACACACAGTCATCCCGGACGTGTGGTTTGGTTAGTGTTCAATATTTTTATTGCGCTATTGTTGATGGAGCTAGGTGTCATCCATGCGGTGGAGCGTGTATTGGGGCTTTATAGTAATGTGGCCTTGGCATGGGTGGGAGCCATCGTTGCTGATCTCATCATTTGTAAGCCATTGGGGCTGAGCCCGAAAGGAATTGAGTTTAGGCGTGCCTATCTCTATGACATTAATCCAGTCGGTGTTGGCAGTTTATGTATTGCATCCTTGTTGTCGATTTTATGCTACTGGGGATTATTTGGTGATATCGCAAAATCCTTAGCAGGATTTATTGCTTTAGGTTCAGCTATCGTCTGTGTCCCAATGCTTGCTTATTTTACTCGTGGCAAATACTACATCGCACGTCATGAAGATAAATCATTAAAACCAATAGAGACACAACGATGTGTGGTTTGTGAGCATGAGTATGAAATGGCTGACATGGCGATTTGTCCTGCTTATAACAATATGATTTGTTCTTTATGCTGTACCTTAGAAGCTCGTTGCCATGATTTATGTAAGCCTCATGCACGGTGGTCTGCACAACTTAAGCATTTTGCAGTTTGGTTTCTACCGCGCCAATGGTTGAGATACATCAATACTAGATTGAGTCTTTATATTTTGATGATCTTTGTTCTGAGTGTGGTATTGGCAGTCAGTTTAAGTCTGGTTTATTTACAAGAACTGAGTAAATTCGGCACAGTATTTGGATCAACTCAACAGCATGAGTTGCTGATGCTATTTGTGAAAATTTATGCCGTATTATTTTTACTGTTATGTGTTGCAGCATGGTGGTTGGTGCTCAATGATGAAAGTCGCCGACAAGCTCAGCTTGAAAGTAATATGCAAACACAACTGCTCATGGACGAAATTGAAGCGCATAAAATTACAGATCGGCAATTACAAGATGCACGAACTCAAGCTGAAAAAGCCAATGAGGCCAAAAGTCGTTATGTTGTTGGAATTAGTCATGAACTGAGAACACCTCTAAATAGTATTTTAGGATATAGCCAGTTACTCAATAAACAAGAACAACTCTCTGAACAAGGAAAAGCTGCGCTGGGCGTGATTCGTCGTAGTGGGCAGCATTTAACGTCCTTGATTGATGGTTTACTTGATCTTGCAAGGATTGAAACAGGTAAAATTTCTTTAGAAATGTCGAATATTGAATTTCCGAAGTTTCTCCAACAAATCGTGAATATGTTTGAGCCACAATTCCAACAAAAACAACTGAAATTTACGGTCGAAATTAGTGAAAAAATACCACAATACGTACGTATAGATAAAAAAAGACTTGAACAGATCCTTATCAATTTAATGGGAAATGCTTTGAAATTTACCCTCGAAGGAGAGGTGAAATTTCGAGTGAATTATCGCTTTCAGACGGCATATTTTGAAATTCATGATACGGGATGCGGAATTGCTGAAGCAGATCTAGAGCGAATATTCCAGCCTTTTGAGCGCGGACAAAATGTCGTACAAGGTAGCTTTGCTGGAACAGGTTTGGGTTTACCAATTGTTAAACTATTGGTGGATATTCTCGGTGGGGAGTTAAAGGTAAGCAGTACGTTAAAAAACGGTTCTATTTTTAAAATAAAACTATATTTACCTTCAAAGTCGGTCATTCATCCGATTGCTGATGTCGCATCGAATACGGTATTTGGCTATACGGGACATCGCCGTAAAATATTGGTCGTAGACAATGAAGCAACTGATCGTGGACTAGTTTTAAATTTCCTTAAACCTCTCGGCTTTATTCTTGAAGAAGCAGAATCGGGATTGCAATGTCTGAGAAAAGTCCCTGAATTTCGACCAGATTTAATTTTAATGGATTTGAGTATGCCTTTGATGGGAGGGTGGGAAACTGCGAAATTATTGAGAAATAATAAAATGACCAATGTTCCCATCATCATTATTTCCGCAGATGCCAATGAACGAATGCAGAACCCTGAAACCGATGTATTGAATGAAGACTTTCTGGTCAAACCAGTGGACTTAAATCTGCTAATGAACAAAATTGGAGATAAATTAGGCTTGAACTGGGTTCATCAGAATGAGCCAACTCAAGTCGCAGAAGAACCTCAAAAACAGGTTGAACCCTTACACTATGATAGTAACGCTTTATCTGTCAGCGTGATTGATGAGGATGATGTAGCACCAGAACAAGCGCTAATCAAACTAGAAGATTATTTGAGTATTGGTTATATCCGTGGAGCCAAAGAGATGCTCGAAATTTGCAAGAAACGCAATGTCTGTGATCCTTCTATATGGCAACACATAGAATTTGATATTCAACGCTTCGATACCCAACGTGCATTACAACGATTACACGAGCACCTATCTGATATCAGATCTGATTTGGAAGGGAGTTAAGCTATGTTAGAAAGCATTTTAATTGTGGATGATATTCCTGAAAATCTAAGTTTATTACATGAGAGTCTTGATCAAGCAGGCTATCAGGTCTTAGTTGCCACCAATGGTTTTACTGCTATTGAAATTGCGCACCGTTCACAGCCAGATATGATTTTATTGGATGGGAGTATGCCTGAGATTGATGGTTTTGAAACCTGTATCCAGCTTAAAGCGAGTCCAATGACTGAGCACATCCCTGTCATATTTATGACGGGTTTGACGGAAACCGAACATATTGTAAAAGGCTTTCAAGTCGGGGGCGTAGATTATGTGACAAAGCCACTGAATATCGATGAAGTACAAGCACGTGTCAAAACGCATTTACTGCAAGCCCGTTTAATGCACCAACAGAAACAAATGCTCGATGCAACAGGCAGTGCAATTTTGTCGATGAATATGGATGGGGAAATTATTTGGCAGACACCTGTAGTGCAAGGTTTATTAACGCAACATGGAATTGATATTACTCATTTTAGAAAGAGTATAAATCATTGGTTAAAAGCACTTTTCCAGCAATCGTATCAAGAAGAAATGTTACATGGTCAATATGGTCATGGGCATCAGCAATTACAATTAAATTTATTGACCAAGCTGAAAGAAGGACAATTACCTAAACATGTTTTGGTTCAGATCAAAGAGCAAACACACATGCCAAGTGTTGAAGAGATCGCTCAAGCTTGTCCGAATTTAACACCACGTGAAGCTGAAGTTATGCATTGGGTAACGCTTGGCAAAACCAACCGAGATATTGCAGAAATTTTGGAGTTGAGTCCACGCACCGTCAATAAACATTTAGAGCACGTTTTTGAGAAGCTGTTTGTGGAAACGAGAACTGCTGCGGTGTTACATGTGATGTCAGCTTGTCAAAATCAAGCAGTCGTATAGAACTCATCGTTTCTAGCAAAATCTTTAAATCGCTATACCAGCTGATAGTGATCTTTCACTCTCCCTTCATTAACCTCTTTTTATCCTAAGATAAAAAGAGTAAATAAAATGAGTATGATCAATTCACTTCAAATCATAGACCAAATGTTTGAGGCATTTAGGTCTCAAGATTTACAGGCTGCTGTTGCAACAGTAACTGAGGATACGGTATGGATTCACCATGGCTCACAAAAACTGCCTTCAATTCGATTTGAAGGAAAAACGGGTGTAGAACAGTTCTTCAATACCAATTTCACAACCATGCATGTCGCATACTTTGATATTTTACGTATGGTCAAAGAAGGTAACAAAGTGGTGGTTTTTGGACGCGAAAAATTTACGATTGATGGTCAAGATGGTGAATTTGAGCAAAAATGGGTACAAGAGTACACCATTGAAAATGGACTAATTTCAAGAATGGAAGAATATGCGACATCGGTGAATGACAATGATTACCTGGTTGTAAAATAATAGTCAAAGATGGACATAAAATTAGATGGTCTCATGATCTGCATAACTGAGATGCATAAGCACCAGATTCAATGTGATATTTCAATTTGATCAAACTTAAACACGTCACAATTAGATCCACTGCCAATCCGATCCACCACCGCAAAATCACTCGGGCTTTCCAATGTTAAAAGTGGATGATGCCAAGTCCCTGCCCGATAGTTTACACCTTGAGAGCCATTGGTTATAAAAGCTTGTAGGTTTGAAATATCGGGCTGATCCGCATTTAAGTTTGGTGCAACCACTACTAAAAACTTTTGTCCCTGCATCGGGATAAAAGCTTGTGATCCATGAGGATGACGTTCAAGCATCGAAATTTTGAACGGAATATTGGTACTTTGAATATTTCGAAAAATACTAATCCCGGCTTTGGCATCGCCAATAATTTCAGTGGTCACTAAAGCATGATAGCGCTCTGTATGCGCATCGTTAATATGAAAATAATCATTTCCTTGGCAAGCAATGACGTCACCAAAAGGTGCAAAATTTTCGGAGGTTAAAGGTTGTAGGGTAATGGTATGCATCATAAAATTCGCTAAAAAGATACTGCATTTTCAATTTAGAATTGTGTCGAAAATGCAGTCAAAATAAGATCACTTTAAAAGTAACAAATGCTCAACTAAGGATTTACTTTACCCCAGAGGCGTATACGGCTAATCCCTCCATCAGGAATCATATTCACCCGAATATGAGAAATTTTTTCGTGTCCCAATACTTCATTTACAAAGTTATGAATGTGATCCATTTGCATTGGTTGAGCATCTAATAAGAAAGGCCAAAACATACTTTGTGGAATCAATTGAGGATCCGTTGCATCTTCTATATAAATGGCTTGAATGGACACTTCAGCAGGATAATTTCCTTTAAAGTGGGCTGTATCAATCTCGATCTTTTCAATGTGACCAGCTTGCCCTAAAGCTAAAATACACCAGTCGAAACCGGGTGCACGACGGCGTGCGGTTTCCCAACCATCACCCATATTAATCCCACGTCCTGGATTGATCAGATTACGTGGATGTCCGAAGTGTGCATCACTATAGGCAATAACACGTCCACCATTTTCAAGTGCAAGCAGGTCGAGGGTTTGGCTTTGATCCTGGATTCGAACGCTGACTTCACCATATACGCGGAATCGTGCGATACCCCCATCTGGAAAAATATTTAAACGAAGATGGGTAAAGATCTGATTCATTGAAACTTCAAAGACATGGTGCTGACTTGGTCCCAATATACTATTTGGTAAAATTTGGTGCCATTCAGCATCATCTAAGTTTTCATTTGGTGCATAACACCCTTCTACTGAAGCAGAAGCGGGATAATTACCACTAAAAAAAGTGGTATCAATATCGAGTGCTTTAATTTTACCTGCAACACCTAACTGAACAATCGCCCAATCATAACCACTGTGACGTTTACGACGGGTTTCCCATCCATCCATCCACTTGCCATGATCATCAAATTTACCTTCTACAAAGATAGGCGCATCAAACTGAAGCATACGTTGAGCTTCAGCAAAAAAATCATCAGAACATGTTGTGACTTTTGCACCAATTCGGGCATCTGCAAGGTTAGTAAGTTGCTGTAAAGGAGTAGGGATTTCAAATTCCGGTGCCAATAGTGTTGCCATGTCATCTTCCATTATTGCTTTAAAACTTGATTCTTATCAAAAGAATGCATTCTTTGAATCGTAATGCGTTGTTATGTCGCATCTGCTTAAGGGCTTTAAAAAGAATGCACAGCATGTGCCAACCTTGCACTTATGTAGCGCTCTATTGGTGGAAATGGCACGTTTTTCGCTTTAAGCAGTGGGTTAAAGCAAAAAAAAATTGTGGAAGTAAAAATGAATATCACCATTATTGGTGCCGGAATGGCAGGATTAACGACCGGAATTGCGCTGAAGAAATTTGGTCATCAAGTTTCAATATATGAACAAACTGAAAAAATTTTACCCGTGGGTGCTGCGATTTCATTGTGGTCAAATGGTGTGAAATGTTTGAACTATCTAGGACTCACGGATCAAGTCGCTCAACTTGGTGGGAAAATGGATCACCTTGCTTATGTCGATGGGCTCACGGGTGATGTCATGACGCAATTTAATTTATATCCGTTGATTGAAGAAGTTGGGCAGCGACCTTATCCAGTTTCTCGCGCTGAATTACAAAATATGTTGATGGATGAGTTTGGGCGTGAAGATATTCATCTTGCAAAAAAAATGATCGGACTTGAGGATCAAGGTGATGACGTCAAAATCCATTTTGCTGACGGAACAGAAATCACCACGGATTTATTGGTCGGCGCGGATGGCACTCATTCGATCACGCGTGCCTATGTTTTAGGTGAGCAAGTTGAGCGTCGTTATGCCGGTTATGTGAATTGGAATGGGTTGGTCGAAATTTCTGAGTCGCTGGCACCTGCTGATCAGTGGACCACCTTTGTGGGAGAAGGGAAGCGAGCTTCTTTAATGCCAGTCGCAGGTAATCGTTTTTATTTCTTCTTTGATGTACCACTTGAATTAGGTTTGGAAAATGATCGTACTCAATATAAAAAATTATTGAAACAATATTTTGACGGTTGGTGTCCGCCAGTACAAACTTTGATTGATTCTATTGATGAACAGCGAACCAATCGTGTTGAAATCCATGATATAGAACCATTTGCAGATTTCTATAAAGGGCGAGTTGTGATTGTTGGCGATGCAGCACATAGTACAACACCTGATATTGGGCAGGGCGGTTGCCAAGCGATGGAAGATGCCATTTATTTGGCTCGGGCATTACAGATTAATACATTGGGAATTCAGGATGCGTTAAGACGTTATCAAAACAAACGTAATGAACGCACTGCTGAAATGGTATTGAGAGCGCGTAAACGTTGTGATGTGACGCATATGAAAGACGAATCGATTACTCGTGAATGGTATGAGGACTTAAGAAAAGAACAAGGACCTCATATTATGAAAGGTATAATCAGTAATATTGTTGGAAATCCTTTGGATTAAAGATTTTAACTAAAAGGGCTAAATGCCCTTTTTAAGTATTTAGATTCAGTTGGAATAAGACGAGATTGCGCCAAGATCCAAATTTTTGTCCGACTTCTGGTAAATAGCCTGTTTGTTTAAAGCCAAAGTATTCATGTAATTTGATGGATGCAAAATTTTCATGATCTATAGCAGCGATCATGACATGAATTTTATGTTGGCTTGCGTGTTGAATTAAATGTTGGAGTAAAGCTTTACCTAAACCCAAACGTGTAAAATTGGGATGAATATACACAGAGTGTTCGACAGTTTGTCTAAAACCACTGATCGCTCTAAATGTACTATATTCAGCATAACCTGCAATTTGTTGGGTGAGTTCGTTTTCAACCACAAAAATAGGGAAATGATCTATTAGATGCTGACGATACCAATTCTGATAATAATAAATGTCTTGATCTTGCTCATTCCATGTTGCAAAACCATTCAGAATTTCATCGTTGTAAATATCTTGGATTTGAGTTAAATCCTGTTCAGTTGCGAAACGAATTTTAAAAGACATTTTTTATTCTAATCGTCAGTATTTATAACTTTATTTTGATTATTGAGCATAAAAAAAGCAAGACACTAGTCTTGCTTTTTTATTATAAATATCAATTAGAAATGATATTTAACCAATGCACTTACATCGTTTTGGTCTTGACCTTTTTGACCGAATTTATTGTTCCAGACAGAGTGTTCAACACCTACATACAATTTGGTTTTTGGAGAGATATGTTTACCAACATTCCATTTATATTGGCTTGTCCAGTTCAATTCACTCGCATGACCAGGACCTTCATTTGTAGACCAATCAAGGAATGCATCTGCCAAGAATTCTTCATTGCCTAGCTTGAATGGAACAGCGTAAGTGATCGTCATTTGGTAGTCATCTTCAGTCAAGTCATTGTCAACTCGATAGAAGTTAATATTTGCATATTGCGTGTAAGGAATATCTAAAGCAAAGCCTACGCCATACAAGAAGTTATTGAACTCAGTATTGTTGTTATAACCAGCGTTGTGTTCCCAAGTCGTTGCAATCAATACATCTTTGATTGGACCAACGCTTAGTTTTTGGCCAGAAACTTCACTTAAACTTAATCGTGGAGCTAATTCAAGATAAGTTGAATCACCATCCTTTCCGCCCCATTGTTGATCGACGAAAAAGAAAACATCCGAGTACTTAAGCTTTGCAGCATATTCAGCAGTGATGGTATAGCGTTCACCTTCTTGTTGAGAGAAAGGGTTTAGGTAGTTATCGCCATAAAGACCAGTTAGGCTGAAATCTTGCCAAACAATTGGACTTGCTTGAGTAAACGCTGCTGTAGAAGCTAATGCGCAAAGTGCTGCGATTTGATTAAGTTTCATAAAAGAATCCCCAGAGAAAGCGGTAACAGAATAACGATTCTTTTGCAAAAATAAAGCCAAAAGTGGATGAAAGGAAAAATTAATGCCCACGTATGCAGGCATTGATACAAAGATGGTTTAAATTAATGATGAGAATCAATTATTTGTTTACTTTTAATACTAATTTTCGGTCCAAATAATTTTAAGTGATTAAATAATATATTGAGGATTATCGCCATTAAGCAGGTTGAGCTAATACCCGAATGGAACAAGGTTTGGACCCATTTTGGGAAGTCGGAATAGAACGAATGGTCAATAATGGGTACCATTCCTGCAGCAATGGAAGTCGCGACAATAATTAAGTTTTTCTGATCGTTATAATCAATTTTTGCCAGTGTACGGATACCACTCGCGGCTACTGTACCAAATAAAACAAGGCCAGCACCCCCAAGTACAGGCACAGGAATCGCTGCAATAAAACGCCCCATCACTGGGAGTAATCCAAGTACGACCAGAATTATCCCGCCAGCAGCGACAACATAGCGACTTTTAATCCCTGTTATTGCAACTAAACCAACGTTTTGCGCAAACGCACTTTGCATAAATGAACCAAAGATCGGTGCTGCTGCACTTGATAACATATCTGCGCGTAGACCATCTGAAATACGTTTTGAATCTACATCGGTACCGATAATTTCACCGACTGCAATAATATCAGCTGTAGTCTCAGTCATAATCACGAGGGTAACAATGATCATGGAAAGTATTGCTGTAAACTCAAAGGTCGGCATACCAAATGCAAAGAAGCTAGGAACCTGTAACCAATGACCTTCCCCAACTTTGCTAAAATTACCAAAGCCAAACATAAATGCTAAGACAGTGCCAAGAATAATTGCCAGTAAAATTGAAAGGCGTCGAATTGTGGCACTGCCAGCCATATTCAATATTATGACAATTGCAAGCGTCGCTAACGCTAAACAAATATTTTCAGCACTTCCCCAATCAGGTGCACTTTTATTGCCGCCCATCATCCAACGCACAGCAACTGGCAGGAGTGATAAGCCTATGATTGTAATTACACAGCCTGTAACAACTGGGGGAAAAAATCGAATAATTTTAGAGAAGTAGGGCGCTAAGAAAAAACCTAAAAGGGATGCCACAATGACGGCACCATAGACTGCCTGTAATCCGCCACCTGTGGTGACAATTGCGACCATTGTGGCTACACCAGCAAAAGAGACACCCTGAACCAAGGGCAATTGTGCGCCAATATGTTTAACGCCTATGGTTTGTAAAATTGTCGCTAAGCCACCGACAAATAAAGCAGCAGCGATGAGTAGCCCAATTTCCATACCTGATAAGCCTGCAGCCGTACCCACGATCAGAGGAGGCGCTATAATGCCACCATACATGGTTAAAACATGTTGTAAGCCATAAGCAGCACTTTTACCAGCACCAAGATATTCATGTTCGGGTGATTGTTGTTGTTCGTGTGCAGTCATAATAAATCCCTCTATATTTTAAATTTGCGAGTGCTCAGCTGCCACGATAGGTGGAGTAGGCATAAGGGCTAATGAGCAAGGGAATGTGGTAATGTTGGTGAGCATCGTTTACTGAAAAATGAATGACGGCTTTAGGAAAAAAAGTTGGGATGTTCTGCGCTGAGAAATAAGCTTGTGTCATAAATTCGATGCTGTATTCAGCGACATCAATTTGATCGAGTCCAAAATCTGCTGCTGTCACACGTCCATCAGAATTGGTTTTGGCTATCGCTAATAACTCTCCAGATGCAGAAAAAAGCTTAACTTCAACATTACTTGCAGGACGTCCAAGGTGGGTATCTAAAATATGTGAGCTGATCATGCTTGAATTTCCTGTGAGAGGCGCAGTAAAGCAATTTCTAAAAGTTGGCGATGGACGATTCTTTTTTCAGTCTCAAAATCGTTTAGCAAGCGGTATTCCAATGCTGTCAGAATCTCTTCACTATTCAAACCAGAAGCTTTAATCAGAAAAATAAAACCGAATTTTTTTTCATAGGCCAAGTTGCCTTTATATAACGCATCTAGAATTTCTTGATCATGTGTGATGCGTGCTTGTTCACGCCTTGAAAAAGTTTGTTCTTGTTCTGATAATTCAAGTTTTGCTTTTCTTTCGCCAATCCTTGGGTGTGTATTTAGGGCTGCTAAAATTTCATCCCATGTCCATGTAATGGCATGTTGTTCAGCATACTTTAATAGTCCTTCTCGTGTGTCAAAAGGACCGTAATGAATGATTTCCTCGCCCCATCGTGGGATATGAACACATTGCAATAAAAATGCTTTCTGATGTTCAACAGATGTTTGATTAAATTCTGAAAGCAACACAATTCAAACCTATACATTGAAACTTTAGGCTTAAATTGCAATAACAATGCCAACGTAGATTTGGTGGAAAAAGTGACTGAAAAAAGATCAAAAGAGCACCTTATAAAGCACTCTTTTTCTCGTGAATGTGAAATTATGGTGCGAAATGATCGATCCAATGTTGCGCAATATCTCCACGACGACAAATCCAAACATGTTCATGAGATTGAACATAGTCTAAGAACTGTTGTAGTGCCTTGAAGCGTCCTGGGCGTCCTAAAAGACGGCAGTGCATCCCAATAGACATCATTTTTGGTGCAGTTTCCCCTTCGGCATACAAGACATCAAAGGCATCCTTTAGATATTGATAAAACTGTTCACCATGATTGAAGCCACCTGCTGAACTAAACTTCATGTCGTTGGTGTCCAGGGTATAAGGAATAATTAAATGCGGATGCTGCTCGCCATTGGGATGGGTGAGCTGTGTCCAAAAAGGTAAATCATCGCCGTAATAATCGCAGTCGTATTTGATTTGAGGAAATTCAGTTAAAAGTTGACGTGTGTTGGGACTATCTCGACCTGTGTACCAACCGATTGGGGCTTGTCCGAATAGCGTTTCAAGTACACAAATGGCTTGATCCATATGCTGCCTTTCGGTCTCAATATCCATATTCTGATAATGCAACCAACGTTGACCATGAGATACCACATCGTAATCCGCAGATTTAATTGCTTCGACCACATCTGGATGACGTGCCAAAGCCATTCCCACACCAAAAATAGTCATGGGTAATTGACGTTTCTTGAACTCATTATGAATACGCCAAAAACCGACTCTTGACCCATACTCATACATAGAATCCATTGACATATGCTTAGCATTAAAACTGGCAGCACCAACGATTTCAGATAAAAATTGCTCTGAACCTTGATCACCGTGCTCAATGTGGTTTTCACCACCTTCTTCATAATTTAAGACAAATTGCACTGCGATACGCGCTTGATTAGGCCAATGAGGATGAGGTGGATTCGCCCCATAACCTCTTAAGTCTCTGGAATAAGGTGCATTTTGAATCGAATCAATAAGCGCCTGTCCGCGTAAGTAAGTACTTGTCACAATGAGTAATCCTTTTATTAATTTTTTAAAATACCACTTGCATATTTTTGAGTTAGGCCCGATATTCAAAGTATAAGGACACGGTTCTGCAGACTCAAAAAGTGTTCATCATTCAATGTGGAGGGACGTATTCCAAACAGTAATTGAAGATGTTCGATGCAATTAGATTGCAAGCTACAAACGTGCCAAGATAAAAAGTTTTGCACAAAAATGATTCAGAAGAAGAGTGAGGATGATATTTATGAACATAGAAATCCGTACAGATAAGAATATTCAAAACAGTGAGCGATTAATTGATTATGTACGTGCAGAACTAAATACAGAGTTTCAACGCCATAGTGAAAGAATTACCCATTTTTCGGTTCATTTAAGTGATGAAAATGCCCATAAAGGCGGTGCAGACGATATTCAATGTATGATCGAAGCTCGCCCAGCTGGACTAAAACCAGTTGTGGTCAATCACAGAGGTCATAATATCGACACAGCGATTCATGGTGCGATTGACCGATTAAAGCGTAGTCTTGAACATGTATTCGAGAAAAAAGAGAACCCTCGTGGAGCGCCCATCCAACTGAAAGAAGATGAAGTGGATGTGGAATAGCAAAAAGCCCTTCGGGGCTTTTTTTTTTGAATAAAATTTTGAATGAACAGTTTTGATTTATTTAATTGAATAATGATCTGCATTATTAGGCATAATGTCGTTATAGATAAATAGTAGAGAAAGTAAATGCTAACAGCACATCAACAAGTGTTTTTACAGGCCTTAGAAGAATTAGACCTAGCACAGGTACAGCGCCTGTTAGCAGAAGGTTTAGATCCAAACTTTATCGCAGGAGAGAAAGGCCCTGCGGTTTCTGTGTGGTCAGACACTTTATTTCAATGGTGGGAAGAAATTTGTGAAGCGTATGAGCAAGGAAATGCGCTTTCAACAGAAGAAAAACAACAGAAATTACAAGTACATCTTGATATTCTAGATGCACTGATTGCAGCGAAAGCTAATTTCCATTTATGGGATGCAGAGGAATGTTACGGCCCACTTTGGGATGCTGCGAGTGCTGCATGTGTGCCTGCAGTTCAACGCTTACTTGATCATCAAGTTGATCCTAATACCAAAGATGAAGAGGGGAATACCATTCTGAGTTCAATTAGTGATTTATTTTTCGACTGCGATTTTGATACCATTGATTGGTCACAGGCTTTACCGGAAGAACGTGAGACACTCGAGTTATTACGTAGCCGTGGCGCAAAAATGACGAAAGAATTAAATTAATTTGGGTGCCCCATGACAAAATTAAAACAACTGAGCTTGATACTTTGCTCAACTGCGAGTGTAAGTGCGATGGCTGCAGATTTTGCCTTCGATCGACCTGGTACGAGTTTCAGCACAGGCATTACGCCCGTAGGTCAATTGGCATGGGAGCAGGGACTTCCAACTGCACAGTATGTTGAAAGTACTGAAAATGGTTTTAAAAATAAATCATTGCGACTCAATGCTGATGTCCTGTTGCGTACGGGATTGAGTAAGAATACTGAGCTTCAATTGGGTTGGGATGGCCCAGCGTGGGAGCGGACCCGAATCCAAAATCGAACTGATGACCATGATGGTTTAGGTGATGTTTCTGTTGGGATTAAGCATCACGTTGACTTACAAGATGATCAACTGAAAATGGCTATTTTGGCGCAAGCTAAAATCGCAACAGGAAATGATCGTTTTACTTATGTTGATGATATTTATACCTTGGGCTCATCTGTTGAGTATCAATATAACGATACTGTAACGACAGGAATAGGAATGTTCTATTCAGCTCAAAATAGTGATTGGTCTGTGACTGCTGTCCCGACAATTGGCTATAAAATCGTGGGTAATTTATCGGGCTATTCTGAAGCAGTATTTACCAAGAAAGAAAGCCAAGAGCGAGAGTATGGACTGGCATCTGGTTTAATCTATGCCTTGAATGATCGTGCGCAGTTAGATGCAAGCATCGGTCTAGACCTAAGTGGATCCGATCGAAGTTATCATGGTGGATTTGGTGTCTCATACTTATTCTAAATGAATAAAAAAGGAGTAGCTTACGCTACTCTTTTTTATGTTTACTTCAGTTTTGATTCAATCAGTCTTTATCCAAACGATGGGCAAACTCTGCGATATCGGTCAAAGCTTGCTTTGCTTCATCAAACCAAGCGCTAAACATTTGGAAGTTATGCCACATACCGGTGTATAACTTAAACTCAACATCTACTCCAGCTGCTTTAGCCTTTTCTTCAAATCGCGTAGAGTCGTCTAACAAAATTTCTTTTGAACCCACCTGAACCAATGTCGGTGGCAATCCTTTGAGATCTCCAAAAATTGGGGAAATTTCGGGAATTGAGACATCTACACCTTTAGGAACATAATGATTTATGCCTGCTTCTAAAGCTTCAATTGACAATAAAGCATCATGCTTTTGATTGTAGCGTAGAGATTCACTGGTCAAAGTTAAGTCAAGAAAGGGTGACATTAAAATCAAGCCACTTGGAAGAAGTTTTGGATTTTCTTCTTTTAAACGTAAAGCCAGTGCAAGTGCTAAATTGGCACCACAAGAATCGCCAGATAAAATAATATCTTTCGGTTGAGCACCTTGCTCTACCAATAATTGGTACACATCATAGATTGCTTCTCCGAGATCGGGGAAACGTTGTTCAGGTGAAAGAGGGTAATCGATATGTAGCACTTGCATTTGAGTCCGAAGTGCCATTTCAGTCATCAATGCGCGATGTGTATTTAACGATCCTAAAAAGAATGCGCCACCATGAATGTGAAAAATGAGCTGAGTCGTTTCAGGTTGAGGCAAAATTTCTTCGGCACGAATACCTGCGATTCTTAGTTTGCGAATACTGACATCTTTGGACTGTGGAAAAACACGCGTCATCTGCTCTAAGGCAACACGAAGTACGGTGGGGGGAAGATTAAAGCGACTCGGAAAGCGAAGACTCGTTTTTAAAAAAGACTCTGTTATGTATTGTTTCAAAACCGGATTGATCTTCATTGTTTTTCCATATTAATGAAATTATGTTTATTATCAGCACACAGCATTACAATGGTACACTAAATAGTCACATTCAAAAATTGCTTAAATGTTATCAATTTTTAATAATATTAAAGTCAATTCAGCAAGGGAAACAAAAAACAATGAAAAAAATTGCACTAGCGTTAGGATTACTCGCTTCAGCAGTATTTGCAAATGCTGCAGATCCACTCAATGGTACCGTGTGGAATACGATTGATGAGAAAACTAAAAAAGCTAAAGCTTTTGTAAAATTCACTGAACAGCCAAACGGAACATTGAATGCAACGATTCAGAGTGTTGTCACACCGGGTCAAGAAAATTCATGTACGAACTGTGAAGGTCCCTATCACAAGAAATCTTTAAAAGGTTTAACCATTGTGAAGGGTCTTAAAAATGTAGGTGGAACGAATTACGATGGTGGTTCAATCTTAGACCCACAATCTGGAAAAACTTACAAATTGAAGGGTTCATTGAAAGACGGTGGTCAAAAGCTCGAACTTCGTGGTTTCATCGGCGTATCAGCGCTTGGTCGTAACCAAACTTGGGTACGCGTGAACTAATTTAAGATTCATAAAAAAGCCGAGTAGTTGCTCGGCTTTTTTTATTTCTTATTTCTTTAATGCTTTTATCGCATTCTCATCAAAACCTACTACATAGCCTGATTCAGTAGTGATCACTGGTCTTTTAATAAGGCTCGTATGTGTAGTCAGTGCTTCAATCAAACCCTGTTCAGATGCAAGGGCAATTTGTTGATCTTCCTCAGACAATTTACGCCAAGTCGTTCCCTTTTTATTGAGGACAAGTTCAGCACCAAGATCCTTTAGCCATTTTTGTACTGTTTCAGCATCAATACCTTGTTTCTTATAATCGTGGAACTCATAACTAAGCCCCAACTCATTGAGTAAATCGAATGCTTTTTTCATCGAGTTGCAATTTTTAATGCCGTAAACTTTAATCATCTCTAACAGTCTTATTCATTGTGATCAGTCTAGAGCTTAGCAAAATTTACGCAAAAACATAAATGTGATCAGAATATTTTAAATAGGTTTGAAATCTACAGTGTGGCTTCATGGTGGTTATCAATAAAATGGTGGAAAATTTCTTATCTTAAAATTTGTATTGATCTTTTAAATAGAGAAAACCCGCATTAAATCATCCTGATCATGCGGGTCTCAATTCAACGTCCAATGTCTTCATCCTTGGAAAATAAACCGAAATTTATTTTCTTTTCATCCTACGGCTTCCAATCCCTATTGTCATCCTGACATGTCCCTGTGCCGTGCGACAATAATGCACTGAATTAGTCGGAATAAAAATACGTTAACACGACAAGATTTGTGAGCAATTAGCGTACATTTAGTAAACAGTTGTTCACTCAGTTTGCACGGCACTAAATTTTATAATCGATAATGACAGGGGCATGATCGCTAAACCACGTTTCTTTATATACCCATGCATTCACAGTACGATCTTTCCAATCTGGTGAGCAAGCTTGATAGTCAATCCGCCAACCCACGTTCTTGGCACGGGCTTGTCCTCGGTTTGACCACCATGAATAAAGTTCTGCTTCTTTACGCACTTCACGGAAGGTATCGACATAGCCTAAATCATCATAAATATGATCGAGCCATGCACGTTCATGTGGTAAACAACCTGAAGCTTTTTGATTGCCTGACCAGTTCTTAATATCAATGCGTTTATGTACGATATTGTAGTCACCGCAAACAATCACAGATTTACCTTCATCACGCCATTGTTTCAAGATCTGCTTGTATTCATTTAGGAAGTGATCTTTACGTGCTTGTGCTTCTTCACCAGAAGAACCTGATGGTAAATAGAGTGAGCAAATATGAGCTGTTTTCTCTAAGCCTAGATCAAATTCTGCTGAGATAAAACGACCTTGTGAATCAGCCAATTCAAAACCCAGACCATCGGTAACTGAGATAAACGGCAAACGACTATAGATTGCGGTACCAGCATAGCCAGGACGCTCAGCTGGGAATAGGTGTGTATACCAACCTTCTGGCTTAAATTTATCTGTCCATTGTTCGTGTGTAATACGGGATTCTTGCATGCAAATGACATCGGCATCTGAAGTTGCCATCCAGTCAAAAATTCCTTTTTTTTCTGCAGAACGAAGACCATTTACGTTGATTGATACGACACGTAAAATTTTTTGATCACTAGGATAGCTACTCTTTGGTATCATGCTCGAGTTTAACCTCAATTTAATAAATGGAGCACCTCATGACAGCGCAAGCGGCATTTAATCCACAAGCTTTTATCGAACTGGCATTATCACGTGGTGTGCTTAAATTTGGTGAGTTTACTTTAAAATCAGGTCGTGTGAGTCCTTATTTTTTCAACGCCGGTTTGTTAAATGACGGTGAAGCCTTAACTGGCTTGGCTTCTGGCTATGCAGCAAAATTAACTGAATGTGATAATGTTGAAGTGATTTTTGGCCCTGCGTATAAAGGTATTCCATTTGTCGCTGCAACGGCTGTGGCATTGTCACAAAACCACGGTGTAAGTGTACCTTGGGGCTTCAACCGTAAAGAAGTTAAAGATCACGGTGAGGGGGGGGTTTTAGTTGGTGCTTCAGTTGAAGGTAAAAAGGTATGGATCATTGATGATGTAATCACTGCGGGTACAGCCATTCGTGAAGTTGTGACCATTTTAAAAAATGCAGGCGCGCAAATAGCGGGTGTATTGGTTGCGCTTGACCGTCAAGAAAAAGGTCAGGGTGAATTGTCTGCGATTCAAGAAGTTCAAAAAGAGCTTGAAATTCCTGTGCATGCGCTTATCACAATGAAAGATTTAATGGATTACTTAGATGCTAAAGGCGACAAAGATGCTTTAGCGAAAATGGAAGCGTACCGTGTGAAGTACGGAATCTAAGTCTTATAAAGTTCTACTTAATATTAATGTGAAACATTGCTTAATAAATAAGCGTGGAACTTGAAGAATCTATAAAAAAGCCCAGATCTATAGGTCTGGGTTTTTTATATTGATATAAGTTATTGATTTGTATTTAATAAAAAATCATTTCGCATAAGGTGTATTATGTTAATTTTAGGAAATCTAGATACTCTTTTGATTCACACGCTTTGAAAGCTCTTCTGCACTTTCTACACGTTCAGAGTAACGGTCTGTGAGATATGAGGACTGTCCCCTGGTTAAAAGCGTAAATTTATAAAGTTCTTCCATCACATCGACAATCCTCATGTAATAAGAAGAAGGCTTCATACGACCATCCTCTTCAAACTCTAGAAATGCTTTAGGGACTGAGGACTGATTTGGTATCGTGATCATACGCATCCAACGCCCTAAAATACGTAATTGATTTACAGCATTAAAGGATTGCGAACCTCCACACACTTGCATTACAGCTAAGGTTTTACCTTGCGTTGCACGGATTGCACCCGCTGCTAATGGAATCCAATCAATTTGAGCTTTCAATATCGAACTCATTGAGCCATGACGCTCAGGAGAGCACCACACCATGCCTTCTGACCATGCTAAGAGTTCATGGAGTTCCTTAACCTTTGTATGTTGCATATCACCATCTTCAGGGAGGGGTAGCCCTTTTGGATGGAAGATTTTCACTTCCGCACCAAAATATTCAAGAATTCGACCAGCTTCCTGAACAGCTAAACGGCTATATGATCTATCACGATTTGAGCCATACAAAAGCAGTATTCTTGGTGGATGTTTAAGGTTCTTTGCCTGAACTTTTTCTAAAGTCGGTTTTTCTAAAAGACTAGGATCAATATTTGGTAGGTTCATTCGACTCATGCCTCTTTAAACACTTTTTTTCTAAGCCATAGCGACACTGTCACTAAAGCAATCAATACAGGAACTTCAACAAGCGGACCAATCACGGTTGTGAAAGCTACAGGTGAAGCTAATCCAAAAGTGGCAATCGCTACAGCCAGTGCTAATTCAAAATTGTTGCCTGCCGCAGTAAAGGAAATAGCAGTCGTTTTAGGGTAATCATTGCCCATCCACTTACTCATAAAGAAGCTGATGAAGAACATCGCAACAAAGTAAATTGTCAAAGGAATAGCGATTCTAAGCACGTCTAGAGGAAGGCTAATCACTTCACCACCTTTAAGACTGAACATGGCTACAATCGTGAATAAAAGGGCAATAAGGCTGATTGGGCTAATCTTTGGGA
Source organism: Acinetobacter sp. YH16032 (assembly GCF_013417345.1). Taxonomy (NCBI): domain Bacteria; kingdom Pseudomonadati; phylum Pseudomonadota; class Gammaproteobacteria; order Moraxellales; family Moraxellaceae; genus Acinetobacter; species Acinetobacter sp. YH16032. The sequence continues at coordinate 98,266 of NZ_VPEE01000012.1, forward strand.
TAAATTTATCCTGATACCAAGCCAAACCATTCTTTTTAACCAAAATCAGTCGGGTTAAACACCCAAGTAAGAACGGAATACCTAGATAAATAAGAACAGCATGGGTAATTGTCCAAAAGCTCACATTAATGATTTGTGCTTCTACCCCAAAGAATGGTGGTAAGAAGGTTAAGAATAACCAGGCATAAGTACTAAAGAATAAGATCTGGAAGATACTGTTAAACGCGACTAAGGCAGCGACATATTGATTATCCCCACATGCCAGATCGTTCCAGACGAGGACCATCGCAATACATCGGGCTAAGCCTATGAGAATTAGGCCAGTCATGTATTCAGGATAGGCATGTAAAAAAATGATTGCCAAACCAAACATTAAGCAAGGTGCTATTAGCCAGTTTTGAACGAGAGATAATGTAAGGGTTCGCTTGTCCTCAAAGACTTTAGGCAAAGTCGCATAGTCTACTTTGGCAAGTGGTGGATACATCATCAAAATAAGCCCTATTGCGATAGGGATATTCACTGAATTAATGCTTAATTGATCGAGTACCACAGATGCTTGAGGAAAAAATACACCAATACCTACTCCTAATGCCATGGCAATAAAAATCCATAGCGTTAGATTTCGATCTAAGAATGAGAGCTTTGATCCGGACATTGAATTACTCGCATTGCATAGAGATAGATAAGTTGCTTGCAGGTTTATTCAGTACTTCATCATTTAAGACATTGAGCACTGCATTTACCCATTCTGGTAAATCAGGATTTAATCGGTAATACACCCATTGTCCCTTGCGCTCATCTAGCAAAATTGAGAGGTTACGGAGTAAAGCCAAGTGACGAGAAATTTTGGGTTGGCTCAGTTGTAATATCTCTGTGATTTCACAAACACATACATTTTGTCTTGCTAAAATAATTTTTAAAATATCTAGACGTGTCGGGTCAGATAGGCATTTAAAGAAATCTGCTTGATCCATCATCTACACTCCAATATATGCTATTGCGAATATACGCATATCCATATATAAATGCAATATTACTAAGCTTTGAGTTAATCCAATGTCATCAAAAGTTAAGATCTATCACAACCCTGCTTGCGGAACATCAAGAAATACACTGGCTTTAATTCGAAATACCGGAGAGGAACCTGAAATTATTGAGTATCTTCTCAACCCTCCGAGCAAGAGAGAACTGATTAATTTAATTGAAAAATCAGGTCTTTCTGTACATGAAGCTATTCGTAAAAATGTAGAACCTTTTGAAACTCATAAATTGGATCAGCCACACTGGACAGATGAACAGCTCATTAATTTTATGCTTGAGTATCCAATTTTGATTAATCGTCCATTCGTAGTAACTGAGATCGGTGTAAAACTTTGTAGACCATCTGAACTCGTTTTAGATATTTTATCTGCACCTCAAATAGGTGCTTTTACTAAAGAAGATGGTGAAATAATCATCGATAAAAATGGTAAGCGGATTAAATAAATCCGCCTCATTTAACATAATGGGCGTTATGCGAAATCAAAATGTAAGCCCAAAGTAGAAATGTCCGGTTTCTCCAAAGTAAAAATGTCCGCTTTTAGAATATGCACTTTTGCAATTTTCTTAGCGGACGGTTTGATATGTTGGTGTCTATGTCGGATAAAGAACTTAA